>CALSWN010000001.1 GCA_943841085.1 uncultured Candidatus Pelagibacter sp.
TTTATTTATTTGTTAACAAATAATTCAAATTTAAATCTGAATCATCATTTATTATTTATCATTATCTGAAATCGATCAAAGAAAAACTGAACAAATTAGAGTTATACAATCTATATATTGTGTAAATTAAAAAAGGATGAATATATATAGTATGGTGCGCTCTGGTGGACTCGAACCACCGACCCTCGGTTTAGAAAACCGATGCTCTATCCAGCTGAGCTAAGAGCGCATAAAATTAACAGTATTATATTTATAATACTAATTTAATTTTTAAAAAGTATTTTTTTACATATTATTAATAGAGTTAAGAGCTCAACTCTTCCTACAACCATAAAGATAATAAGACAATATTTAGTTAAAAAATGTAAATCATTAAAGCTAAAATCATTTAGTCCATACATAGATGAGTTAACAGTATTCATAAGCGTTAAAATTGATAATTTAAAAGAGTCATCAAATTTAATGCCGCTCAAAGTTAATAAATAAGTTAGAAAAAATAACGAAATAACAAAAACGATAATTGATAAAAAATATTTATAAACTTCATTAACTTGAAACGATTCTTTGGAAAAAAGATGCTTATTAACAAAAATATTTTTTGGTCTACTATAGGATAGTATTTCATTAAAAGAATATTTAAATAATGAATAAATCTTTAAAAATCTTATACCAGAGCTTGTAGAAAAAAAAGAACCCCCAATTATTACTAAAATTAAGAAAACAAAATATAAATTCTTAGAGTCATTATTTAAAGAAAAACCAATATTAGAAACACTGCTAGTTAATGAAAGAAAAAGTTTTATAAAATTATTATCAAAATTAAAGAATGTAAAAAAAATAATTAATAAAACCAAAAAATAAATCAGTAAATGAATATCTTCATTAAAAAAATTTATATTATGATTTTTTGTAAAGAGCAGATTGTATATTAAAAATATACTAAAAAATGAGCTTAACAATAATAACGAGGTTATTATAATTTGAGGATTGTTTATTAATATATCTGATAGATTATCTGAAGGTAAAAAACCACCTGATGAAATAATTGTCATTGATAAATTAAGAGAGTTAAAACTTCGAATATTAAATAAATTAAGAATTATAAAAATCACTAAAGTTATTGATGAGTATAAAAGAAAAATTTTAAAAGATTGTTTTAAAGTTTCAGCTTTGTTAAATGATATAAAATTAGTCAAAGATTTTTTAAAACTATTATCAAAAATATCGATCAATAAAATTATAGAAAAAAGAAAATAAAGACCACCCACCCATTGAGACGAAGATCTCCATATGATTAAACTTTGATCAATATGTTTAATATTATCGAAGATTGAAAAACCAGTTGAAGTAAACCCAGATATTGCTTCAAAATAAGAATTGATAAATGTTAAATTATAAATGCTAAAATAAAAAGGTATAGAAATTATTAGAGGAAGAAAGAAATAGCCAAAAAGTATAGTAATAATTTTTTTATATATTGAAATTTTTTTTTCTTCGTTAGTTTTTGAGTAATAAAAAATAAAAGCAAATAATAAAGAAACAAAAAAAGTCCAAATGTACGTATTTAGATTAAGGTAAAGATTTAAATAATAAGAGTAAATGATATTAAAAAATGAAAGAATGGAAATTAAACAACAAAAAGTACTTAAATAAATAAATTTGAAATACTTCATTTAATTAGATAGAGCTTATTCGAAACATATTTTCAACTACATCTAAAAAATCTTTTTTTGCTAAAAATACAACTATATCTTCCTTTCTAAAAATAAAATTTGATCTTGGTATAATTACCTCATCTCCTCTCAAAACTGCTCCAATTCTTATTTCTTCAGGAAGGTCAGAATTTTTTAATTCTTTATTAATTAATTCCGATGTATCTATAATTTCAGCTTCGATAATTTCATATTCTCCATTTAAAATACTATATGCATTTTCTATTGTACCTTTATGTATATGTTTCAATATACTGGATACAGTGTTCATCCTTGGATCTATTAGGTCATCAATTTTTAATGAAGATTGTAATATGGAATAATTGGGCTTGTTAATTAAAGCCATTGTTCTTTTGTCTTCTAGATTATCTTTATCTTTGTTAAATTTTTCAACTAATACACTAACCATTAAATTATCTTCATCATCATTTGTAAGAGCCAATACTGTTTGTACTTCATCTAGATTTGCCTCAGATAAAACTTCTTCATCAAGTCCATTTCCGTTAATTATAATTGTATTATTAAGTTCTCCTGCAATAAATTCTGCTCTTTCTTTATCTTTTTCAATAATCTTAACTCTTGCAGAGTCAAAAGTTTCCTCAAGATTTTTTGCTAAGTTAAAACCTATATTTCCACCACCTATTATTAAAATTTTATTAGAGATTTTCTCATTATGTCCAAATGCACTTAAAGTATCTTGCATTTGTGAAGCATTAATAGCTATATATGCTTTATCATCTTTGAGCATTACATTATCTTTTTTTAAAACAACAAACTTTTCATTCCTAATAACCCCCATAATGTTAGCGTCTAGTTTTGGAAATTTTTTAGTAAGGTCTTTTAGCTTAATATCAATCAAAGGGCATTGTTCATTTATTAAAACCTCTAATAGTCTGATCTTGTTATTAGCAAAAGGAACATTATCCAAAGCACCGGGGGCTTCTAATTTTCTTTGTATTGATTTAGCAATTTCTATTTCTGGCGATATGATTACGTCTATAGGAAGGTTTTCTTTATTATAAACTCTTGTAAATTTAGGGTTAAGATAATCTTGTGATCTAATTCTTGCAATTTTTTTTTGAACTTTAAAGATTGAAAATGCTATCTGACATATTAACATATTAATTTCATCGTTACGAGTAACTGCTATTATCATATCTGCTTCTGAAGCATTTGCCTTTTCCAATATTGATGGATATGTCGCTTTACCAACTATTGCTTTAACATCTAAAGTATCATCAATTTTTTGAATATCTTCACTTGACTGATCAATTACAGTAATAGAGTGACCTTGTTCTCCAAGAATTTTTGCAATCGTAAAACCAACGCGACCAGCACCACAAATAATAATATTCATCTAATTTAATTCCTTTATCCCTAAACCTTTAAGTTTTCTATGCAAGGCTGATCTTTCCATGCCAATAAAATCAGCAGTTTTAGATATATTGCCATTAAATTTTTTTAATTGTGTAGTTAAATACTCCTTTTCGAAATTTTCTCTAGCCTCTTTTAAGGGCACAGATAAAGAGTTTTTTAAAGGCTCGTCCTTAATATCTGGTGTTTTTAACGACTCTTTAATTATATTTGAAATTTTATCTGAATTATCTGGAGAAAGAATTGCTATTCTTTCAATTAAATTTCTTAATTCTCTTACATTACCTGGCCATTCATAGTTTAGTAAATAATTATCGTTAATATTAATGTTTAATTGTTTCAAATTATAAATTGATGAAATTTTTTTAGAAAAATATTCAATTAATAATGGAATATCAGATACTCTTTTTTTAAGTGGTTCTATATTTATCTCAAAAACATTTAATCTATGATAAAGATCTTCTCTGAAATTCCCAATTTCTATTTCATTCTTAATATCTTTACTAGATGAACAAATAATCCTGACATCAACTTTGATATCATGGTTACCATTAATTCTTTTAAATTTTTGATCAATTAAAACACGCAAAATTTTAGATTGAGTTTCAAGCGGAATTTCAGAAATTTCATCAATCAAAAGAATTCCACTTGTAGCTTTTTCCAAGGCTCCGTAGGAAATAGAACCATTATCTTTTTCTTCACCAAATAATTCTAATTCGTATTTTTCTATATCCAATAATGCACCGTTTAAAATTATAAAGGGACCTTTTTGTCTTTTTGATTGTTTATGTATTTTCCTTGCAATTAATTCTTTACCAGATCCAGTTGGACCATTAATAAAAATTCTGCTTTCTGAAATTGAAATTTTGTTAATTTGATCTTTAATATCTTTTATGTTTTCACTATCTCCTACTAATTCGTACGAATAAAAAAGTTTATTTTCAAATTCTTTATTCTTATTTTTTAGATTTATGTTTTCCACAGCACGCTTAACAAAGTTTAATAATCTTTCTTGATTAAATGGTTTTTCAATAAATTCAAAAGCACCTGCTTTAAGAGCTTTAATTGCCATTTCAACATTAGCGTGTCCTGTAATAGTGATAACTGGAATATTTTTATCTTTTTTTTTAATATGGGATAACAATTCTAAGCCGTCATTATCGCCTTTATCTAATTTTATATCAATTATTGCTACGTCTGGAAGTTTTTTATCAATTTCATTTAATGCCTGATTATAATTAGCTGCCAATCTTGTTTTGTAACCTACTTCAATAATCAAATCATTAATAATATTCCTTATATCAGCATTATCATCAATAATTAATATTTCTGTACTCATTGTTTTATAAAGTCTATTTGTACTTTTGCTCCATTTTCAGTTGATTTAAAATTTATTGATCCATTATGGTCATTTATAATCTTGTTAACAATGGATAAACCTAAGCCGGTACCTTTTTCTTTAGTTGTAAAATACGGGTTAAGAATATTTTTAATATTTTCAGCAAATTTCTTGAACCCTAAACCATTATCAGTAATAATAAAATCGATATTTGATGCTTTATCACTCAATGTGATATCTATTTTTCCTTTTAAATTAACATCTTTTTTATTTTTTTCTTGAATACTTTCAATAGAATTTTTGATCAAATTAAAAAATACTCTACTTAATTGTTCATTATCTGAGTTTAACATTATTTTATCATTATCGTAGTTAAAATTTATTAAAATATTTGTATCTAATTCGTTTATTAAATTGATATTTTCTTTAATTATTAATACTAAATTATTATCTTTTAAAATAGGTTTCGGCATTCTAGCAAAGTCAGAAAATTCATTAACTAGATTTTCAATTTGTTTGATTTGTTTACCGATAATTTTTAAACTTTTATCAAATTGTGCTTTTTCATGAATATTTATTTCCTGTAAATATTTGTTTTTTAATTTATCTATAGTTAATTGTATCGGTGTGAGTGGATTTTTAATTTCATGAGCTAGTTTTCTTGCAAGATTTTCCCAGGCCTCATGTCTTTCACTTATAATCAATTTTTCTTGTTGTGTTTTTAATTTTTCAGTCATTAGATTGAAATTTTTATTTAAAATTTCCATATCTTTGTCTGATTTAATTTCTGGCACTTTAGTATTTAAATTACCCATTCCAATATTTGTAGATGCTATGATTAAATTATTGATAGATCGAAAAAATCTTGAAGAAAACCTTATAGCAATTGAAATTGATAGGAATAATAATAATGAAACAATGACAAGATAGATAAATACAAAAGAAATCTTTATGCCTGTTTGTTTATTCAAAACTGTATAATAAAAATTAAGAGCTTCTTGGGACTCTATTAAATATTGTGAAATTTTTTTATCTAAATACTTTACTATATACAAATATTTATTCTCAAAATTTTCAAGTTTCATAATTGATGCAGATCTATTTTCATACGCATTAATAATTTTAAGCGGTCTTTTATCATTAGACACCATTTCAAGAGCATCTACCAAAGGAGGTTGATAAAAAGTTATATCTTCTAAAGTACTTAAAAAAAGGTTTCCTTTAATATCAATAATATGAACTTCATCCATATCTCGAATTATTTTTTGAGTATTAAGAAAACTTTTAAATTGATTAATATTTCTGTTCAAAAAGTTCGCACTTTTATTTAGATCATAAGCCATTAAAATTATTTCAGATTGTGTTTTTGTTCTAACTTCTTCTGTGTAACTTTTTGCTACTTCATATGAATTATTGACAGCTGTTGTAATTTTTTTATCTAAATATTTATCAAGAGCATATGACAGTAAAAATAGAGAAAAAAGAGAAATTAAAATTGAAGGTATCAGGGTAAATAAAGCAAAAAAAGTTATATATTTTCTATTTGCTCTAGCACCGCTTATATCGATATCAATTTTTAATGAATTTTTAACTTCTTTAAATATCATGAAAAAAAGAAGAAGTAATAATGTTACGTTACCTAATAGAAGGACCTGAAGGTTTTGATCACTTAACTTTATAAAACTTTTGTCAATAAAAGTTAAAAATGTAATGAATCCCAGTAACAATGTAACAAAAAAAATACTAATTAAAAAAATATTTTTTTTGATAAATTCAATCATTATGAGATAAATAGAGAAATATATATTTTTATCATGAATAGTTGCTTTATAATACTTGCTGCTGGAGAAAGTAAAAGATTTAATTCAAAAACACCTAAGACCTACTGTGTGTATAAGGGGAAACCTTTGTTATTACACTCGGTTGATAAAGCTAAAAAATACGGAAAATTTAGTAAAATTGTATTAGTTATTAATAAAAAACATAAGGCACTCATTAAAAAACTTAAAATTAAAGATGTTAAAATCATAACTGGTGGGAATACTAGAGCTGAATCAGCCTACAAAGCTTTAAAAAATATTGAAAAAAATAATATCAAAAATGTATTAATTCATGATGCTGCAAGACCTAATTTTTCTATAAAACTTTTAGAAAAATTAAGTAAAGAGCTTAAGTTAAATAATTGTGTGATCCCTGCAATTCAATCATCAGACTCAATTAAACAAAAAACATCTAATATAGTTAAAAATTTAAAGAGAAAAGATATTTATCTTATTCAAACACCTCAAGCATTTAATTATAAAGAGCTATACTCACTTCAAAACAACAGAAGTGTTGAGGTTACCGATGACGCAAATTTATTTGTAAGAGCTGGAAAAAAAATAAAAATTATCAAAGGGGAAATTAATAACAATAAAATTACAATCAATTCAGATATTCAAGTTAATACATTTATAAAGTATGGAATAGGTTTTGATGTTCATAGATTAGTGCCAAATAAAAAACTTTATTTAGGTGGAATTAAGATCCCTTCAACTCTTGGTACATTAGGACATTCTGATGGTGATCCAGTTTTACATGCAGTTATCGATGCAATTCTAGGTGCTTGTTCTATGGGAGATATCGGAGAAAAATTTTCTGATAATAATAAAAAATTTAAAAATATTAGATCAACAATTTTATTAGCCAAAATAATAAAACAAACTAAAAATAATAGTTTTCTAATTAACAACCTTGATATTAATATTATTTCTCAAAAACCTAAAATTCAAAAATATAAAAAAAAAATTACAAACTGTATTGCTAAAATATGTGAAATTTTACCTTCTCAAATTAATATTAAAGGAAAGACAACTGAAAAATTAGGTATAATTGGCAAAGAAAAGGCTATAGCATGTGAGGTGATAGCCTCAGTAATTAAATGATTAAAACCTTCAATTCACTATTTGTTACGATGATTGGTTTAGGTAAAATTAAATTTATACCTGGAACCTTTGGATCTTTAGCAACTACAATTATTCTTTATTATCTATTTCATACATTAAAAATTTCACCAAATATAATTTTAATAATATTAATAATAATATTTTTTTACTCATTTTATGCTGTCTCAAACTATATAGAAAATAATGAAAATAAAGATCCAAGTGAAATCATTATTGATGAATTTTTAGGTCAATCAATTCCCATATATCTTTATGAAGTATCTCATAACTCTACAACAGACTCTAGTGAGGCAATTATTTACTATACTCTATTTTTTATTCTTTTTAGATATTTTGATATCATGAAACCATTCCCTGTAAGTTTTTTTGATAAAAACTTTAAAAATAGCTTTGGTGTAATTATGGACGATATCTGTGCAGGATTTTATGTAGTATTAACTCTTGTATGTTTTATGATCATTAAAAATTATATTTTATGATGATAAATCTAGCTAACAAAGTTGTTAAGAAATTAATAAAAAAAAAACTTAAAATTTCATTTGCTGAGTCGTGTACTGGTGGAATGCTATCTAGCACAATAACTTCTATAAGTGGGTCATCTAAAGTATTTGATTTAAGTTTTATTACATATTCAAATAAAGCAAAAATGAGTATTCTTAAAGTGCCTAAAAAGATATTAATTAAACATGGCGCTGTAAGTAAAGAGTGTTGTTTATCTATGGTCAAAAACTTAAATAAAATTAGTAAAGCTAATATATCTGTATCAATAACAGGTATTGCTGGACCTAATGGTGGAAGCAAATCTAAGCCAGTTGGTTTAGTTTATATTGGAATTAAAAAAGGCATTAAAATTGATATTAAGGAAAAAAAATTTAAATCTAAAAAACGTAATACAATTCAAGTTTTAAGTACAAAAGAAGCTCTAAAAGATATTTTACGAATGATTTAATTAATTATATAAGTCAAATGCTCTTTTTTGAAAAGCATCAGCTATTTTATCTAAGCCAAATTGGAAAGATTTAGCCATTACAATATTTAAAAATTTATTTTCAATTTCAAAATCTATATCAAAAGAAATTTCAGTTCCATTATCATGATCATTAAAGTGCCATGTATTTTCAAGGTGGTTTAGTGGTCCTTTAATATTAGTGACTTTTATTAAATTGTCTCTTTTATGAAATTTAACATCACTTTTGTAAGTATCTTTAAATGGACCTTTTCCTATTGTAAGATCTGCAATAATCAATGTAAGATCATCTTTTTCTTTTTTCTCATAGACTTTTGCATCCAAACAAAATGGAACAAACTCCGGATATTTTTCGATATCCAAAACTAGATCAATCAATTGATTTTTTTTACATTCAATTAATCTCTTAACTGAGGCTTTAGGCATTAGCTTCTTAATCTATTTTTTTTTAATTGTGCGAAATCTTCATCTGCGTGGTATGAGGATCTTGTTAAAGGTGTTGAAGAGACTAATAAAAACCCTTTCGATTTTGCAATAGTTTCTAATTCTTTAAATTCATCTGGATGGTAATAACGATCTAAAGGATGATGTCTTACAGAAGGTTGTAAATATTGTCCAATAGTTAAAAAATCTACATTTGCTGCTTTTAGATCATCCATTACTTGAATGATTTCTTCTTTATTTTCTCCTAAACCAACCATTAAACCTGATTTAGTAAAAACATTTTTATTAACTAATTTAGCATTTTTTAAAAGTTCTAAAGATGAAAAATACCTAGAGCCTGGTCTTACTTTCAGATAAAGTCTTGGAACAGTTTCAATGTTATGATTAAAAACATCTGGGTTTGCATCTAATACTTTTTTATAAGCATCACCTTTTCTAAGAAAATCTGGAGTTAAAACTTCAATAGATGTATTTGGATTTTTTTTTCTAGTTTGGACTATAACTTCGTAAAAATGATTAGATCCTCCGTCCTCTAAATCATCTCTATCGACAGACGTAATTACAACATGTTTAAGATTTAATCTAAATACAGCTTCTGAAATTTTGATAGGTTCTAAGAGATCAAGATTTCCTGGTTTACCAGTTTTGACATCACAGAAAGCACAGGCTCTTGTACATGTGTCTCCCATTATCATGAATGTCGCATGTCTTTTGCTCCAACACTCAGTAATGTTTGGGCAGTTAGCTTCCTGACAAACGGTCACTAAATTATTTTTATTAACAATTGTTTTGGTTAAAAAAAACTCTTTACTATTAACAAGTTTAGATCTGATCCAATGAGGTTTCTTTTTAATTGGATTTATAGGTTTGTTAATTTTTTCTGGATGTCTAATTGTCATTTTTTTTTAATATATAAAGTGTCTCACCTTCTTTGCCAAACAAAAACTTTTCTCTAATTAATATCTCAATATAATCTAAGTCTAATTTATCACTTAACAAAGAATTTTTAAATTCAAGGTTTTTAATCTGATTGGTTAGTTTTTTTTCTTTATTTTGTAAAGTTATTAAGATTTCTTTTTTTTTGAAGTAAGAAAAAAGTCCTCTTTCACCATCTAAAA
Source organism: uncultured Candidatus Pelagibacter sp. (assembly GCA_943841085.1). Taxonomy (GTDB): domain Bacteria; phylum Pseudomonadota; class Alphaproteobacteria; order Pelagibacterales; family Pelagibacteraceae; genus Pelagibacter. The sequence continues at coordinate 9,900 of CALSWN010000001.1, forward strand.
GATTAAAGAAAAAATAAAGTATTAAAAAAGTTGAGATAAGTAAAAAATAATTTTTTTTTAATTTTTTTAACATTAATGAATTTTATTCATTATGGCCTTTTTTCCAAGCTCTTCTTCTATACGTAATAATTGATTATATTTGGCAACACGTTCAGATCTAGCTAATGATCCTGTTTTTATTTGATTTGAATTAGTTCCTACAGCTAGGTCTGCTATAAAAGTATCTTCGCTATCACCTGATCTATGAGAAATTATTGTTTTATAGCCAATAATTTGTGCAAATTTAATAACTTCTAGAGTTTCAGAAACTGTGCCAATTTGATTGAGTTTGATTAATATTGAATTTGACGAATTATTTAAAAAACCTTTTTTAAGCCTTTCTAAATTGGTAACATAAAGGTCATCACCAACTATTTGAACATTTTTTGTATTCTTAATCAGTTTACTCCATGACATCCAATCATTTTCTCCAAATGGATCTTCAATAGATTTAATTTTGTATTTACTTATTATTTTTTTGTATTCTTTAATTGATTGATCTACTGAAATAAATTTTTTTGAATGAATAGAGTATTTCTTTTTTTTTATCAATTCATTTGCAGCGACATCCAAACAAATTGAAACATCTTTGCCATTCTTAAAACCTGACTTTTTAATAGCAGCTACAACTAAATCTAAAGCTTTTTCATTGTTGCTAATCATAGGAGCAAAACCACCTTCATCTCCTACTGATGTTGATAAACCTTTCTTGATAATTAAATTTTTTAAATTATTAATTACAATAAAGCATATTCTCATAGCCTCTGAAAAATTCTTTGCTCTATCAGGTCTAATCATAAATTCTTGAATTCTTAAACCATTGTTAGCATGAGCTCCTCCATTAATTATATTCATTAATGGATAAGGTAATTTATAATTATTTTTTACTAAAAAAGTTTTATATAAAGGAAGTCTTTTAATCTTTGCGGAAAGTTTTTTTGTAGCCATCGATACAGCTAAAATTGCGTTGGCTCCTAAGTTTGTTTTTTGCCTAGTTCCATCTAAATTAATTAAAATTGTATCTATACGTGTTTGATCGTGTACACTTTTGCCTTTTAATTTTTTTGAAATTTTTGAATTAACTAAATAAACTGCATTAAAAACACTTTTGCCTAAATATTTTTTATTTGTACTGTCTCGTTTTTCAAATGCTTCATATGTACCTGTTGATGCTCCTGATGGAGAAATAGCAGATGCGCTTAAATTTTTTGAATAAACTTCAGCTTCAATTGTTGGGTTTCCTCTGCTATCAAAAACTTGACGAGCTTTAATCTTTAAAATTTTACTCATTTATTTTTTAATTAGATTATCTATTTCAAATAATTGAGATAGTAATTTTTCTAATTTATCCAAAGGAACCATATTAGGCCCATCAGATGGAGCATTGTCTGGATCTTGATGTGTCTCAATAAAAACACCCGCTACACCAACTGCAACTGCAGCTCTAGCTAAGTATTCTACAAATTCTCTTTGGCCACCACTGGTCTCACCTAACCCTCCAGGTTGTTGTACAGAATGTGTGGCATCAAAAATAACTGGATAACCATTTTTTGCCATTATAGGTAATGATCTCATATCAGAAACTAAAGTGTTATAACCAAAACTGGCACCTCTTTCTGTAACTAAAATATTATTGTTACCAGAGTCTGCGATTTTTTTGGTAACATTAACCATATCCCACGGTGCAAGAAATTGACCTTTTTTAACATTAATAATTTTTCCTGTTTTTGCAGCAGCAATTAATAAATCTGTTTGCCTGCATAAAAATGCTGGAATTTGTAATACATCTGCATGAGAAGCTACAATAGAACATTGTTCAGCATTATGTATATCAGTTAATATTGGAACATCTAATTCTTTTTTAACCTTATCAAAAATAGGTAACGATTGTTCAAGACCTGCTCCTCTTTGTCCTTTTAAGCTGGTTCTATTAGCTTTATCAAAAGATGTTTTGTAAATAAAATCCATATTAAACTTAGAGGTAATCTCTTTAATCTTACCAGCCATATCCATAGCATGTTGTTCAGTTTCAAGCTGACATGGGCCGGCTATAATACAAATCTTATTGCTATTCGAAATTTCTATATTTCCACAATTAACTTTTATATTTTTCATTTATGATTTTTTGCTGCCTTGATAAATGAAGAGAATAATGGATGTGGTGCTAAAGGTCTAGATTTAAATTCAGGGTGAAATTGAACAGCAACAAACCAAGGGTGATTTTTTAACTCAATAATCTCTGGTAATTTGTTATCTGGGGATAATCCTGAGAAGATTAAGCCATTTTTTTCAAATTTTTCTTTATAACTAATGTTAACTTCATACCTGTGTCTATGTCTTTCTTTGATTAATTTTGATTTATAAATCTTTTTAACTAATGAATTTTCTTTTAATTTTGCGTCATATAGACCAAGTCTCATAGTGCCGCCTAGATCTTTATCAGTTCCTTTAATTAATTTACCATATCTATTCCATTCGTTAATTAAGCCGATAATTGGAACACCACCCGTTCCAAATTCGCTTGAATTTGCATTTTTTATATTTAATTTATTTCTAGCGAATTCTATAATTGCCATCTGCATACCAAAACAAATTCCAAAAAAAGGAATTTTTTTCTCTCTTGCATATTTAATTGCTTCAATTTTACCTTCAGTTCCTCTTTTACCAAAACCTCCTGGTATTAAAATTCCCGAAACATCTTTTAATTTTTTTTTTATTTCAGAAACTTTTAAGGTTTCAGAGTCTATTCTCATTAAATTAATTTTTAAATTATTATCAATTCCGCCATGAGTTAAAGCCTCATCTAATGATTTGTAAGCATCTTTAAGATCAACATATTTACCAATGATTGCAATATTAATAGATTTTTTTGTATGAAGAACAGTTTTTGTAATTTTTTTCCAAGGATTTAAATTTACTTTTTTCCTTGTTTTAATCTTAAAATATTCAAGCACCTGTTTATCTAAATTCTCTCTATTGAAACTAATTGGAGCTTCGTAAATAGTTTTAACATCAACTGTTTGAATTACATTTTTAATATCAACATTACAAAACAAAGAAATTTTCTTTCTGTGATCTAACGGTATAGGTCTTTCAGACCTACAAATAATAATATCTGGCTGTATACCAAGGCTTCTTAATTCTTTTACTGAGTGTTGAGTGGGTTTTGTTTTAATTTCATCTGAAGCTCTAAGGTATGGAACTAAAGTTAAATGAATAAATAGAGCATTTCTTTTATTAACATCATTTGCAAATTGCCTTATTGCTTCAACAAAAGGAAGGCTTTCAATATCACCTACAATTCCTCCAATTTCACAAATAATAAAATCCTCTTTAGATGTGTCATTTTTTATAAAATCTTTTATACGATCTGTTATGTGTGGAATAACCTGAACTGTTTTCCCTAAGTAGCCACCTTGGCGTTCTTTTTTTAATACATCACTATAAATTTTTCCTGTAGTAATATTGTCAGATTTTTTTGCTGATATGCCTGAAAATCTTTCATAGTGACCTAAATCTAAATCAGTTTCTGCTCCATCATCAGTTACAAAAACTTCTCCATGTTGAAAAGGACTCATTGTTCCAGGATCAATATTTAAATAAGGATCTAATTTCCTTAATCTTACCCTATAACCTCTTGATTGAAGTAGATATGCTAAAGAAGCTGAAGAGAGACCTTTGCCTAAAGATGAAACCACGCCGCCTGTGACAAATATATATCGCGCCATGGAATTATCTTATATCGATTAATCTATGAAATGAAAAGTTTTAATTGTTATTTTCTGGAATTGATGGTGTATCGTCTATTTTTTCCTCAGTTTTATCCAAAACTGAAGAGCTTGGGGTTAACTCTCCTCTTGAAATTATCGTAAGTGCAAGACTACAAATTATAAATAATGTTGCTACTATCGCAGTAGCTTTTGTCATAAAGTTTCCGGCAGTTCTAGAAAACATAAAATTATCTTGTGAAACACCTATTCCTAATGCACCGCCCTCAGATTTTTGGACCAGTATTAAAAGAACAAGTATTACAGCTATTATCAAATTGATTACTAATAAAAAATTTTCCATTGGGATTAACTATACGTTTTTTTAACTATATCAATAAATTTTTTTGAATTTTGAGAGGCTCCACCTATTAAATAACCATCTATATTATTAATTTTTTTTAAGTTTTTAATATTTTCTGAACTAACTGATCCTCCATATAAAACTCTTGGTTTTTTTTTCTTAAATTTATTTTTAATAAATTCTACTGTCTTCAAAAGATCGTTTGATTTTGGAATAATACCAGTGCCAATAGCCCAAACAGGCTCATAAGCAATAAAAATATTTGAATTGTTTTTTATATTTTTTAATCCGTTTTTGATTTGTCTAGATAAAATTAATCTTGTTTTCTTCCTCTTTTTTTCAATCAGAGTCTCACCAATACAAAAAATAACTTTTAATTTTGCTTTAAGTGCACTTTTGATTTTTAAATTAATCAAACTATCATTTTCCCCTTTTTTTCTATTTTCAGAATGTCCAATGATTACAAACTGAGCACCAATGTTTTTTAACATGCGAGGATTAATAAATCCTGTATGAGGGCCATAATCATCATTTTCATGACAATTCTGAGCTCCAATACCAATTTGGCAATTTTGGAATTTTTTAGAAAAAGAACTAATTAAAGTGTAAGGTGGACAATAAATCAATCTACCTTTATTTATTTCTTTAGATTTAGAAAATTTGATAACTTTATCTAATGAATTTAACGAAGATAAGTTTCCGTACATTTTCCAATTTGCTATAAAATACATATATTTATTTGTCATAATGAAAAATTTAACCTATATCTTTGTATTTTACAGATCAATATATAATTAACATAATGATTAAAAATTTTACAAAAAAGAAATTTGCAGGATTATTACTTATCTTAGTAATTATCATCGCTTTTGGTTTTGGAGGTTTTGGTGGTGGATTCAATATTGGAAATCAAAATAACATAGCTAAAATAAATAATACAAATATTTCGACTCAGGATTTTATGAATTATTTAAATCAATCAGGATTGAGTGAACAGGTTGTGAAAAAAAATATTGATAACAATATAATTGAGGAACTTTTAACGACTTTAATTTCTACAACTTTACTTAGTTTAGAAATAAAAAATTTGAATTTAAAGATGTCAGAGAATGTTTTGATTGAAAAAATTAAAAAAAATAAAAATTTTCATGATGAAAATGGTAAATTTAGAAGAACAATTTATGAAAAATTCTTATTAACAAATAACATGAATGCACCAATTTATGAATTAAAACTAAAAGAAAATGCTCTACAAAAACAATTATTCACATATATAAGTAGTGGTGCAAAATCACCTAATTTTTTAGTAAACAAATTTTTTAAAGAAAAAAATAAGCAAATCGACATCGCTTATGTTGGTTTAGAAAAATTTTATAAGAAAAAAAATCAATTCACAGATATTGAGGTTCTAAATTTCATTGAAGAAAATTCTGATAAACTCAAACAAGATCATATTGACTTTTCGTTTGTAAAAATTACACCACAAAACTTATTGGGCTTAGAAGAATTCAATCAAGCTTTTTTTGATAAAATTGATGAAATTGATAATTTAATATCCAAAAATATAGACTTCAATACAATTGTTAAAGATCTAAATATCAAACCTACACTAAAAAAAGATTATATTAATCTCGAAAATAAAGAAACAATTGAAAATAAAATTTATAATTCTAGAGAAAATAAAATTCAAATACTAGATTACAACGAGTCTTTTATTTTTTATCAAATAGATGTAATTAAAAATAAATTACCTAATATAGATAATTTAAAATTTAAAACACAAATCAAAAATCTATTATTTCAAAAAGAAAAATATGAGTTTAATAAGAGAATATTAGAAGAAATTAACGAAAAAAAATTTACTCAATTATCTTTTGATAAACTTGGTGTAAATGGGATTAAGAAAATTAAATTAAACTCAATCGAAGATTACTCAACGTTTGAAGCTAACTCAATTAATGTTTTATACTCGCTTCCAATTAATTCATTTGTTTTGGTGAGTGATGAAAATAAGAAAATTTTTGTTGCAAAAATATTAAATTTTAATCAAAAAGATCTTCCTAAAGACTTAAATAAATTAAATGGAATTTCAAATCAAGCAAGTGCACAGAATAGAAATAGTATTTTAAAATCCTATGATTTGCTTCTTAATCAAAAATATAAAGTAGTAATTAATGATAAAACTCTAGACAGAGTAAAAAATTACTTCAAATGATTTTAAATCGAAACTTTAAAGATTTTAAGTTTCAACACATAAGAAACAAAAATCAAATCATATACACCACTCAAAAAGTAGAAAATGACCAAGAGGTCTTAAATTTAATTGATAATTTTTTAAATGAAAAAAATAGTTTTATTTTTGAGTCGGTTGAAAAAGGGAAGATAAGAGGAAGATATACTATTTTTGGTAAAAATCCTGATAAGATTTGGGAGTTCAATAACAAAAGCTCTTATTTAATTACAAACAAATCAAAAAAAAAAATTAAAGGGACGCCTGATAAAATTATTGAAACAATTATAGAAAATTTCAAGTTTAAGACACCATCAAGTCTTCCACCTATTTGTTCATTAATATCTGGTTATTTTTCATATGACTCTATTAGGTATATAGAAAAAATACCTAACAAGTGTAAGGACGATTTAAATTTACCCGACGTAAGATTGTTAAGACCAAGAACATTAGTTATCCATGATAATTTAAAAAAGAAAATTTTTTATATTATTAATATTTTTAATGATGAGAAAATTTCAAATTATAAAACTAAGTATTTAGAAATTGAGAATGAAATAAATGATTTATTAATTCAGGCCTCATTAGAAAAAAATATTTTTTATAAAAATGACAAAGCAAATATTAAAGTTAAATCCAATACTTCTAAAAATAAATTTTTAAGAATGGTTAGTAAGGCTAAAGAATACATTAAAATTGGAGATATCTTTCAAGTAGTTTTAAGTCAAAGATTTGAAGCAAAACTTTCAAAAAAACCATTAGAAATTTATAAAAAACTAAGGGTTACGAACCCCTCTCCATTTATGTATTTTTTTAATTTCCAAGACTTTCAAATAATTGGGGCTAGTCCTGAAATTCTAGTTAGATTAAGAGATAACAAGATTACTGTTAGACCAATAGCAGGAACTAGACCTAGAGGTAAAAATTCTAAAGAAGATGATTTTTTTGCAAAAGATTTACTAAAGGATAAAAAAGAACTTTCAGAACATCTAATGCTGCTTGATTTGGGTAGAAATGATGCAGGTAAAGTTTCTGAAATAGGCACCATTAAAGTTACTGAAAGTTTTATTATAGAAAAATACTCTCATGTAATGCATATAGTTTCTAATGTAATAGGTGTTTATAATAAAAAAATTTCTAAATTTAGATCCTTGCTTGCAGGTTTTCCGGCTGGAACAGTTTCTGGTGCACCTAAAATTCGTGCTATGGAAATTATTGATGAACTAGAGACAACAAAGAGAAAAGTCTATGCTGGAGGAATTGGTTATTTTTCAGCTAATGGTGAATTTGATACCTGTATTGCATTAAGAACTGCAGTTGCCAAAAATAAAAAATTTTATGTTCAAGCAGGTGCAGGCATTGTAGCTGATAGTAAGCCAATTAAAGAGTATGAAGAAACTGTTAATAAAGCAAAAGCACTAATGAATGCTCTAAAATAATGAAAATTATATTAATAGATAACTACGATAGTTTTACATTTAATTTATATCACTACATATCTTCATTAGGGGTTAATGTTGATGTAATTAGAAATGATAAAATTACTGACATTGAGATAATAAAAAATAAATATAATAGAGTGGTTATTTCTCCAGGTCCTGGCAATCCAAATCAATCAGGTAATTGTATAAAGATAGTAAAATCTTTATATACAAAAATTCCAATATTAGGTGTTTGTCTAGGTCACCAAGTTATTGGACAAGTATTTGGTTCAAAGATTATTCAAGCTAAAAAATTAATGCATGGAAAAACAAGTATAATAAAATCAAAAAAAATTGGTATATTAAAAAATCTTCCCTCTAAATTTGAGGCTGTAAGATACCACAGCCTAATTATTGATAAAAAAACACTTTCAAACGAACTTGAAATTACCGCTGAAACAAAAGACGGAATTATTATGGGTGTAAAACATAAAAAATATAATATTCATGGTGTTCAATTTCACCCCGAAAGTATAAAAACCACTATAGGCATAAAAATATTAAAAAATTTTATAAATTACAAAATTTAATGAAAAGATATCTAAAGAAACTAAGAAATAAAGAAAATCTATCTTTTGATGAGAGTAAAGTGGCATTTGAAATACTAATGAACGGCAAAGCTTCAGATAGTGAAATATTTGATTTTTTAACTTTATTGTCTGCAAAAGGTGAAGTTTCTGATGAAGTTGCTGGAGGTGTTTATGTACTAAGAAATAAGTCTAAAAGAGTTAATGTTAAGAATTGTATCGATACATGTGGGACAGGTGGAGATGGTATGAATACATTAAATATTTCAACAGCTTCAGCCTTATTATTATCAAGCATGGGAATTAAAGTAGCAAAACATGGCAATAAAGCTGTTTCATCTAAATGTGGATCAGGAGATGTTTTAGAGGCTTTAAATATAAAAATCGATTTAGAGCCTAAAGATATTGAGGAACAAATTAATAAAAATAATTTTGGTTTTATGTTTGCACCAAATTATCACAGTGCTATGAGGTTTGTTGGACCAACTAGAAAAAAAATAGGTAAGAGAACAATATTCAATATGATTGGTCCTCTAAGTAGCCCTGCCATGGTCGATAGACAAGTTGTTGGTGTTTTTGATAATAGTTTATTAAGAATTTTTGCAGATGCTCTTAGAAATTTAGGTATAAAATATGCTTGGATTGTTAATAGTGAAGATGGGTTAGATGAAATATCACCTTATGCAAAAACAAATGTTATTCAATTAAAAGACGGTGAAACTTCAGAAATAATAATAGATCCCAAAGAATTAAACATTGGTGCAAATAAATTTGATGATTTGATTGGTGATAACGCTGAATTTAATGCAAATGAAATAATAAAAATATTTAAAGGTGAGGACAATGATTTTTCAAAAGCTGTTTGCTTAAATGCAGCAGCAGGCCTTATTGTCGCAGAACAAAATTCAAAATTTAAAGATGCTTATGAGTCTGCAAGATCACATATACTGTCAGGTCAAACCTTCGAAAATTTAAAAAAGATACAAAATGTCTGAAAACATTCTAGAGAAAATAATTAAAAAAAAAATTGAACGTATTGATTTATTAAAAAAATCAATTTCACTAAAATCTTTAAATGAAAAAATTAATGAAAACAAATCATTCATCAATTTTAAAGACAAAATACAAAAGAATATCGATAGTAATAAAATTTCTTTAATAGCTGAAATTAAAAAAGCTAGTCCTTCTGCCGGTATAATAATAGAAAATTATGACCCTATAGAAATAGCTAAGATTTATAATCATAATAAAGCAACTTGTTTATCCATACTTACAGAAGAAGATTTTTTTTTAGGTAATCTTATTCATGTAAGCAAAATTAAAGAAAAAATAAACCTACCCATTCTTTGTAAAGATTTTTTTATAGATAAATTTCAAGTTCATCTTGCTAAAAGTTATGGTGCAGATGCTATATTAATAATAATTGCTGGTGTTTCTGATAAGTTAGCAAATGATTTATACGAGGAGGCATTAAAACTTAACATGTCTGTGATAGTTGAAGTACATACTGTTGAAGAAGCAAAAAAAGCCCTTAACTTTAAAGAAGCATTAATAGGAATTAATAATAGAAATCTTAAAACACTTAAGACAGATATAAATACAACTTATGATATCCATGATATTTTAATTAATCATAGTGGTCCTTTAATTTCTGAGAGTGGAATTAAAACAAAAAAAGAACTTCTTGCATTAAAAGATAAAACTAATATTAAAACTTTTTTAATTGGTGAATCACTCTTAAAAAATTTAGATAATAATTCAATTTTTTCAGTCCTTTAGTCAAATTACCCTTTGTTTTAAACAATTTTTAACTGTTGTTTTTTTAGGAGAACTTTTGTAGAACATATTTTGTACGATATTTGTTCTTATGCTAACTAAAAAACAAAAAAACCTGCTTTTATTTATCAACAAGAAGTTGAGAGCTTCTGGTATTTCACCTTCATATGAAGAAATGAAAGAGTCTCTCAATCTAAAATCTAAATCTGGTATTCATAGATTAATTAGTGCCCTAGAAGAGAGGGGTTTTATTAAAAGATTAGCTCATAAAGCAAGAGCTTTAGAGGTAATTAAGCTTCCAGAAACTGCTTCTGCAAATGATATCTATAATAATTTTTCACCGAGTGTAATAAAAGGTGGTTTAGATGAGCAAAAAATTAATTCTGATGAAATAGAGATTCCTGTATTGGGTAAAATCGCAGCAGGAACACCTGTTGAAGCAATTCAAAATGAAGTATCAAGAATACCACTTCCAGCTAACCTTGAAAAAAATGGTCAATATTTTGGTTTAAAAGTGCAAGGTGACTCTATGATCGAAGCTGGAATTAATGAAGGTGATACTGTAATAATCAAGAGATCTGATACAGCTGATAATGGAAAAATTGTAGTCGCATTAATAGATGAACATGAAGCTATGTTAAAAAGAATTAGAAGAAAAGGTAAAACAGTTGCACTAGAAAGTGCAAATAGAAACTATGAGACTAAGATTTTTGGACCAGATAGAGTTAAAGTCCAAGGTGTTTTAGTATCTTTATATAGAAACTTCTAGAAAAATAGTCTAAACATTCTCAATGTCTAAAGTAGCAACAAGATTTGCTCCCTCACCCACTGGAGCTCTACATATTGGTGGTGTCAGAACTGCATTATTTAATTGGTTATTTTCAAAAAATCAAAAAGGAACATTTCATTTAAGAATAGAGGATACAGATAAAGAAAGATCTAAAGATGAACATAAAATACAAATTATTAAATCTTTAAAATGGATAGGTGTCGAGCACGATGGTGAAGAGTATATTCAATCTACAAAGATTAATGATCATATAAAAATTGTAGATGAGTTACTTAAAAATGGAAATGCATATAAATGTTATTGTACAACGGAAGAAATTGAAGAACAAAAAAAAAGAGCTAGACAAAAAAAACTTCCATACATTTATAATAGAAAGTGGAGAGATCTTTCTCAAGCAGAGGTGCCAAAAGATATAAAGCCTGTAATTAGATTTAAAAGTAAAATTGATGGCACAACTATACTAAAAGATTTAGTCCAAGGAGACGTGGAAATTGAAAATAACACAATTGAAGATTTTATAATTTTAAGAAATGATGGAACACCAACATATAATTTATCTGCAACAGTTGATGATCATCAAATGAAAATGACACACATTATTAGAGGAGATGATCACAAGATAAATACTTTTAAGCAAATGCAAATATATACAGCTATGAAATGGGATTTACCACAGTTTGCTCATATACCTCTGATTCATACAATTGAAGGTAAAAAGTTATCAAAAAGAGATAACGCATCTACGTTAGATGACTATTCAAAAATTGGGATAATGCCAGATGCTCTAAGAAATTATCTTTTAAGACTTGGTTGGTCTTATAAAGATAAGGAAATATTTACTATTGATGAAAGCATAAAATACTTTGATCTAAAAGGGATTGGTAAATCTCCGTCTAAACTTGACATGAGCCGTATTCTTTCAATGAACGAACATTACATTAAATCAATTGAAGAGAATGATCTGTATAATCAATTGCTTCAATATTGTGAGCTATTTAAAGAAAAAATTAAAACAGATAAAGAGAGCAAACTTAAATCTTCTTTATCATTCCTTAAGAATAAAGCTAAGACACTTGAAGATATCTATAATAATGCTAAATATATAATTTCTGATGAAGTTGAGCTAAGTCAAGAGGATTTTAAGCTCATTGATGAAAATGCAAAAAAAATTATATTAGATTTTTCTAAAAAATTTTCGGCTCTAGAGAATTTAACTAAAGAAACATTAGAAACAATAATAAATGATTTGATTAAATCATATAAGACAAACTTTAAAGGTGTGGGTCAACCATTAAGAATTATATTAACTGGTTCTAAATTTGGCCCTGGTATATATGATATAATTATTTCCTTAGGAAAAATTGAAGTAGAAAAAAGATTAAACAAGTTGGTCTAATACTTATAAATAATCTGATAAAATTTTAGCAGTTTTTTCAGTAGATGAAGAATCTGATTTAATATCATTTAATGTTTTTTTTATAGACTCTAATTGTGATTTAATTAAATCAGGATGATTTAAAAAATAATTTACAGAATTAAATATTTCTTTTGGATTACATTCATTTTGCAAAAGCTCTGGAATAATTTCTTTATTATTAATGATATTGATTATATTTGCAAAACGTACTTTTGCTAAAAATTTCATTAAAAAATAATTTATCATATTAATTTTATAAATAATTATAGATGGAATATTTGCATTACAAATTTCTAAAGAAATAGTGCCAGATTTCACAACAGCAAATATAGAATTATTTAAAACTTGGGATTTTATATTTTCATCTGAAATAACTTGAGAATTTTTTATTTTATTATCGTTAATAAAATCATTAATAAAATTTCTATTTTCATTGGTACTATGAAAAATAAAAGAATAATCATTTGATTTGTCATTCATCAGTTTGATAAATTCTGACAAAATTGGTAAAAGCACATTGATTTCAGAATTACGACTTCCTGCAAAAATTGAGATAATTTTTTTTTCTTTATCGATTAAAGATGAAAAATCAGTTTTAACTTTATTATTTTGTTCTAGTAATGGATGACCCACAAAAGTATTAGTAATATTTTCTTTATCAAAAAAACTTTTTTCAAAATTGAATAGCAGTAGCATATGGTCTACAAATTTTTTAAATTTTTTAACTCTTCCTTCTCTCCATATCCATACTTGTGGTGCAACATAATGAACAGTTTTGATATCTTTATTAATTTTCTTAACTCGTTCAGCGACTCTTAATGTAAAATCAGGGCTATCAACGCTAAATAAAATATCTGGGTTAAATTTAATAATTTCTTCTACTGTTTTATCAATTTTATCTTTTATTTTTAAAATATTTAATAAAACACTTGTAAAACCGATATATGTAATTTCTTTAAGATCAAAAATTGATTTTATACCTAAAGACTCTAGATTGCTTCCCCCAACACATAAATATTCAATATCAGGGTTTATTATTTTTAATTTAGATATAGTTGTTGAGGCTAATTTGTCTCCAGATGGTTCACCTGTTAATATAAATATTTTTTTCATATTGTTTTGATAAATATTTTATTTTTATTAGCAAAATTTATGCACTTCACTTTATCTAAAAAAATATTTTGATTAGCTTTTAATACTATCCCACCAATATTTACTTTTTTACAATCTTTTAACGTATCAAGGCCGACAGTTGGTAAATCTATACGAGTATCTTGTTTCTTTTTAGGAAATTTAATTAAAATAGCTTTTGCCTTTTTGCTTTTTTTGATTGATTGGATCATTTTTTTTGTTCCTTTTGAGGTTTCTTTAGCAATAATAAGATTATTTCTTACAATTAAACCTTGCACATGGTTATGAGGACTTAAATTTTTTAATGATTTGATACCTTTTCTTATATTAATTAAATCTATTTTTTGTGGTTTAATTTTAGTAAAGATACCTTTTGATAGTGTTAATTCTGGATTATAAAAATTTGATTTGACAACATTAATTTTTTTTTCAGTTAAAATCTTAATTACTACTTTTAAAATGGCTGCATCACCTAATTTTGATGCTTTAATTATTCTTGGCATATAATAAATACCTTTAATATCTAATTTTAAATTAGTTATTTTTGGCTTATCAATTTTTCCCGCAAATAAAACTTTTTTACAATTATTTTCTTTTAAAACCTGAAAAATTTTTCCAAATTGACCAATGCCAATTGATGTTGAGTGCGGATCTTTTTTAAAAGAATTATCTTTTGATAAATCAATAATAAAATATTTTATTTTATTATTTTTGATTTTTTTTAATATAATTTTTGGAAAATCAGTACTGCCAAAAAATAATCCGATCATTTTATTTTAAAAAGGGAGTACAAATTGGTCTTTTTTTATCTTTATTTATAAATTCTAATACTTCTTTTACTAAAGAGTTATTTTTAAATTCACCATTTATTTTCTTTAAATTTTCATTTAAATTTTCTGATTTAAAAATCTCTTTATAAGCATCTGTAAGACCAATTATATCTTTATTTTGAACTTTTTTTCTTCTTAATCCAACTATGTTAATGCCATTTAATAAATTTCTATTTCCTGTTGATAAACCATAGGGTATTACATCTCTCGAAACACCAGTCATTCCACCAATCATAGCCATTTTACCAATCCGTACAAATTGTTGTACTCCACATTTTGCACCAATTATTACAAAATCATCAATTATAGCATGGCCTGCAATCGCTGAATTGTTTGCCATAACGATGTTATTTCCTAAAATACAATCATGTGCAATATGTGCTCCAATCATAATTAAATTGTTATTGCCTACTTTTGTTATCCCACCGCCTTGAATTGTGCCAGTGTTAATAGTCACATGTTCTCTTATAGTGTTGGAGTCTCCGATTATTAATTTTGTTATTTCACTATTATATTTTAAATCTTGAGGGTCGCTACCTATTGAACACATTGGATAAAATATATTATTTTCACCAATTAATGTATGACCTGTAATGTTCACATGTGAATGAATTATTACACCATCTTTAATTTCAACGTTGGGTCCAATTATTGAATAAGCACCTATTTGTACATTTGGTGAAATTTTAGCTTTTGGATTTATAATTGCCGTTTTATGTATCATTTATTTATTGTCTTTAATAAAGTTTCTTAAATCTTTTGCTGGGTAACCCATAACTTTTGATCCATCAGGTAAATTTTTAATCACTCCACTCCCACCTCCAATTTGAATATTATTACCAATCTTTAAATGACCAGAAATTCCTGCTTGACCACCAATCATGACATTATTTCCTATGGTAGAGCTACCGGCAAATCCAACTTGTCCAGCAATTATACAATTGTCACCGATTTGATTATTATGTGCAATGTGAATTTGGTTATCTAAGAATGTATTTTTGCCAATTACAGTATTTGACATTGAGCCTCTATCTATTGTATTTCCACAACCTATCTCGGCAAAATCTTTAATTATAACAATTCCTATATGAGGATACCTAATATTTTTATCTTTATTTGGAAAAAAACCAAATCCTTTTTTTCCAATAACACAACCATCTAAAACATGAATATCATTATAAAGGATACTATTTCGGATTATAACATTTGAACCAATAGAACAGTTATTTCCGATTATAACATTTTTTTCTATAATTGAATTATGACCTATCGTACAATTTTTTCCAATTTTAACATTTTTACCTATTAAAACATTTTTTCCATACTTAACCTTTTTGTTAAACAAAGATTTGGATATATCTTTAACAGTAGTGTCAAATTCATCTTCAGCAGAATCCGGGTAAAATAATTTTGTAATTTTTGCAGTAGCAATTAAAACATTTTTTACAATTATTTTTTTACAATCAAATGGTAAAATATTTGCTAAAGATTTCGTTGTAATGCAAAATGAAGCTTTAGTTTTAGAAGCAAGTAACTCATATTTTTTAGAATGAAAAAAAGTAATATCATTTTTTTTTGCTTCACTAAGATTTTTAATATCAGATACTTTTAATCTAGTTAAATTTTCATTTTTAACAGATAATGAATTCAAAAGTTTATCTATTTTAAAAGGACCTCTATTTTTAAAAAAAGGATTAATCATTAATCAATTATAAATCAAAACTCGGATAAATTGCTCATCAATAATTATTACTGATTATTTTCTATCTACTATAGTCGCTGACCACACAGCATCAGCCATTTTTTTTCCTTCTACAAAAGCCTCGCCCTTATATTTCCAAACCCTACCATGAGATCTAATTGCTTCTACATTTAATTCTAGCCTGCAGTCAGGTATCACGGGATTTCTAAATCTCGCTTTTTCAACGCCCATTAAAAAAACTAGTTTATTTTCATATTCTTTTTTATCTATTCCTGTAGCCGTAAGAGCAGCAGCAGCCTGCCCAAATGCTTCTACAATTAAAACTCCTGGCATTACTGGATTCTCTGGAAAATGACCCTGAACAAAAAAACTATCTTTCTTAACATTTACTATTGCTGTTGCTGAGAAAAGTTTTTTTATATTTATTAATTCTTCAATTAGCAACATCGGTTCTCTATGTGGCAACAAATCAATGATTTCTTTTTTATTTAAAGTATTTTTCATCAATTTAGTTTAATTTTTTTTATTTTAGCATCAAGTTGTTTTAAAATTTCATTAGTCACATCTAAATCAGATCTTCCTATAATAATATTTTTTTGATCAATAATAAAAGTTAGTTCATTTTTATTTGAATATTCTGATAAAACTATATTTAATTCATCTAAAATTTTCTTCATTGCTTTATTTCTTTTTGATCTTAAATCATTAACTTTCTTATTTCCTTCTTTTTTAAAATTTTCAAATTCTTTATTCAATGCAATTACTTTCTTTTCAAATTCCTCTTTAGATAAAATATTTTTTTGTGAATTAACTTTATCTTTTTTTAATGATAGTTTTTTTCTATTTTCTATATATTTATTTTTGTTTGCTTTATCTAGTTTGTCTAATTGTTGAAGCACAGATTTTCCAACTAATGATTCTCTCATTACTCTATCCATTTCTACAAATGCAATTTTAACTTCAGCTTTTCCTTGAGTAAAAATTAATGTTATAAAAAAAATTATAGCAATGGCTTTTATATTTTTAATAAAATTCATTAAAATGTAGTTCCTAAATTAAATCTAAAAGATTCAGTTATATCACCACTTGCTTTTGTAATTGGTTGAGCTAATGAAAAGCTTAAGGGTCCTACTGGCGTTAGTAAATCAACAGCAATACCTGTTGATGATCTAATTGAATTACCTTGATCTATAACATTTGAATAATCTACATGCCATACATTTGCTGCATCAAAAAATAAAGAAAAATCAACATTTTCAAAAGATTGAAATAAATAAGGAAGAGTAATTGATGTATTAAATGCCGCCATATAATTACCTCCAACAAAATCTAATCCATCTTTAGGGCCGATTTTACCTGACTCAAATCCTCTTAATTTAGTTTTTGGTAAAAACATTCTTTTAGAAACTCTGACATCATCACCTGATTGTAATGAATTAATTGCTCTTGTATACAATCCAACAGATAAAACTGAGTCTTCTATAATTTCTTTATGATTAGTTATTTGATAACCATTTATGATTGAGTAACTGTCTGAGACTAAAGGAATTTCTTGGACTAAAGTGCTTATAAATCCATTTTTTGGTCTGTATGCTGAATCTCTTTTATCGTAACTAAGTGAATAATTAAACAATGTATCAAAGTAAGAGCCCTCTTGTTTTTTATATGCTGCAGACGCACTAGCAGTTGTAGATAATTGTTCATGTTGTATAGAAATTCTAGGTGCAAAATATAAATTTTCGTATTGTTGAAAAGCTGTCCCAAGTGCAATTCTATTAAGTGAACTTTTATAACCAAAATCTTCTTCTTTATCTAAACTAGAGCTTTCTAAAGATGTTGTCACGCTTCTATCTGAGTAAGCAAAATTTGGGTTTGTATAAGCAAACTTTCCTCTAATGGATTCTTCTGTAAGCTGTAGATTTGCATCTAATTTGATACCCTTACCATTAAAATTGTTTTCTTTAATACCAAATGCTAAAGTAGAACCAGAGGTACCATAACCTGCACCAGCAGAAATTTCTCCAGTAGGTTTTTCTTCTATTGTTATGTCAATATTCTTTAAACCTTTTGTATTACCATCTTTTATTTCAGATTTTACTGATTTAAAAACATTTGTACTTTTTAGATTATTAATAGTCTTATTATGAAGCAATAGATTTAATGGATCTCCTTCATCTACAACAAGTTGTTGCCTAATAAATTCCTCGTTAGTTATATTGTTGCCAAGTATATTTATACTTTCAACATAATATTTATCACCTTCTTTAATATTAAAAACAAAGTCAATTTTATCATCATCTTTTATCGTCTCATCAACGGTGACATCAATAAACTCATAATTTTCATTTGCCGCAATTCTATCTATTTCTGTTAAAATAGTTTGAATACCTTTATATGAATATGTTGATTTTTCTAATTTTTTAAAAGTTTTTCTTAATCTATCAAAATCTTTAGT
Source organism: uncultured Candidatus Pelagibacter sp. (assembly GCA_943841085.1). GTDB lineage: Bacteria > Pseudomonadota > Alphaproteobacteria > Pelagibacterales > Pelagibacteraceae > Pelagibacter. The sequence goes on from CALSWN010000001.1 coordinate 28,349, forward strand.
ATCATAATCATCAGGCAAAATTATCTTAAAAGAATTAAATATAAATTTTTTACCAGAGTCAATTTTATAGATTAAAGAAAAATTCTGCTCATCTAAAACTTGAGAATAAGCATCCTCAATGCTTACTTTATAATATCCATTATTTAAATAAAAGTTTTTTAATAATCTTTTGTCAAGCTCTGTTAGCTCTTTACTTAGATATTTATATCTAGAAATAAATTTCCAAAATTTACTTTCTTCAGATTTGATAATAGAGCTAAGTTTTCTACTTTTATATTTTTTGTCACCTATGAATTTAATTTCATTGATTAAGGCTTTTTCACCCATTGAAATATCATAAATTATATTGATGGTATTATTTGAATTTGTTTGCTGTGAGACATCAACTTTTGAAAAATAATAACCAGATTTTCTTAAAACATTGGATACTCTATTTAAATCTTCTTTGAGTGTGAACTTATTAAAAGAACTTTTGGGTTTTAATTTTGTTTGTTCTTTAAACAACTCAACATGTTTTTTTGCTTTTACACCATTAAATATAATATCTTGAATAATTGGGTATTCCTTAACATTGATTAACAACTTATTTTCAGATATCTCAACTGTGACTTTTTCAAAAAAATTTGAATTATAGATATTTTTTAAAGCCTCATTCAAATCATTTTTTGTTAAATCAACATCTTTTTTAAGTTTAGAAAAATTAATGATAGTTTGAGTAGAAACTCTTTGATTACCCGTTACCTCAAATTCAGAAAAGATATCAGCAAAGACGTTTCCTAAAAAAAAGGAAAATATTGCAACAAATGTAATTAAACTTTTATTCATCGTAAGTCCTTATACACATAAATCATTAATTTTTAAACGTACATATTCATTTATAGATTTAATTTGGTCAATATTTGTTGGTTTTTTTAACTTATATTTTTGAAATTCTTTTTTCTTAAGGATCCGAAATAGAATTTTTGAAATATCAAGAAATTTTATTTTTTTTTGTAAAAAATTTTCAACAAGACAATCATTTGCACTCACTAAAACTGTTTCAAATAAAGAGTCTTTTTTGGGTAAAGACTTAATTAATTTAATTACTGGAAATTTTTTTAAATTAATTTTTTGAAAGTTTAAATCATTGAGAACTTTGAAGTCAATTTTTTTTGATTTAATGTTTTTTTCATACTTAGTATATAAAGAATTAAAAATAGGAATTTTCATATCTGTTTCGTGGGCAAGAATTTTAATCAAACCATTAGAAAATTTTATCACTGCATGTGCATAGGACTTAGGATGAATTAAAATTCCCAATTGTTTGTAATGAAGACTAAATATTTTTTTTGCTTCAATAATTTCAAAAACTTTATTCATCATTGTCGCAGAATCAATTGAAATTTTTTTTCCCATTGACCAGTTAGGATGATTAAGAGCTTGCATTATTGTTATATTTTTAAATTTATTAAGTGGATATTCCCTAAAAGGTCCCCCGGATGCTGTTATATAAATTTTTTCTATTTTTTCTTTATTCTTTTTTTTAATTAAAGACCAAATTGAAAAATGTTCAGAATCTACTGGTATAAAATTTGTATTGTATTTTTTTAAATTTTTTTCTATTAAAGTCCAGCCACAAATAATTGATTCTTTGTTAGCTATTGCAATTGTTTTTGAAAATTTTATAATATCAAGAGTGGGTTTAAGTCCATTAAAGCCTGCTATTGCACTCATTGTATAGTCAATTTTTTTTTTATTAAAAATATATTCGATATTATTGAAATTATTAAAGATATTTATTTTCTTGTTTCTTAAAATATTTTTAACGTTTAAATAAGCTTTGTAATCAGTAATTATTATATTTTTGACATTAAATAATTTTACTTGATTTAATAAGTCTTTATAATTTGTATTAGATGTAAGTAGAGATATTTCAATTTTTTTTTTATCTTTTTTGAGAATATTGATTAAGGTTTTGCCAATTGATCCTGTTGATCCAAGAATTGCAATTTTTTTTTTCATTAAATAGTGATTAAAAATTGATTAAGCATTACACCAACAGGAACAGCAAATAAAATACCATCTATTCTATCTAAAATACCACCATGACCGGGTAATAAGTCTCCTGTATCTTTAACTTTAGCCTTACGTTTTAAGTATGAAATAAATAAATCACCTAATTGACATGAAAATGAAACAACTATTGCCAATAATATCAAATCAAAAAGATTATTAAATTTATAACCTAAAATATAATAAAAGATGGGCACTATGGCTAAAGATAGAATGAATGATCCAATCGAGCCTGAAATAGTTTTTTTGGGACTTATTTTTGTTAATTTTTTGCCTTTGAACATCTTACCAAAAATTAAACCTCCAATATCAGAACAAACACAAATAGAAAATAAGTATATCATAGTAAGTTTAAAATCATTTTGTATAATTCCATCAAAAATAATAAATGAGAATATAGTTAAATAAATTAAACTAGTAGCTTTAATTGACAGTTTTAAAAAATTTGATTTGAATGTTTTTTTAATAAAAATTTTTGAAATTAATTCATGAAATTCAATCAAAGAAATTATTGAAATAATTATCAAAGAAATAATTAAGATATAAGAGTAGTAAAAAGTTAATGCTAATAATATAATTAAAAAAATTGATGTTATAATTCTTTTTGTCATTTCTTTACTCATTAAATATTACCAAAATTTCTTTTTAATGATTTAAATTTATTAAGTATTTTTTTATAATCTTTATTCTTAAAATCTGGCCAAAGTTTTTTCTCAAAAAAAATTTCTGTATAGGCTAATTGCCACAACAAAAAGTTACTTAATCTTTTTGTATTACCGGTTCTAATAAGTAAATCTGGATCTGGTATACCTTTGGTATATAAATTTTTTTCAATATTTTTTTGCGATATTGTAATATTTGATTTATTTAAAAATTTCAAAGCATTTATAATTTCAGTTTTAGATCCATAATTTAATGCTAAATTAATTTGTAATTTCTTATTGTGAATAGTTTTTTTTTCTGATATTTCAAGTAAGGTTTTTAGTTTTTTTGAAAACATTTTTTTTTCACCAATAATTTTTAATTTAATTCCATTTTTTATGAGTTCATCAATTTTTTTAGTTAAAAAATTTTCTAACAAATCAAACAAAAATAAAATTTCTTTCTTGGGTCTTTTCCAGTTTTCCGTAGAAAATGTATATAATGTAAGATAATTAATTTTTGATTTAATTGTTTGTTTAATAATCGACTCAACAGTATTAAGTCCAACTCTGTGTCCAGCGTTTCGAGATTGTTTGTGTTTTAAACCCCATCTGCCGTTTCCATCCATAATGATGGCAACATGATTAATTGGGTTCATATGGTCATTATTTCTTTTTCTTTAGTTCCAACTTTTTCATCAATCAATTTAATATGTTCATCAGTAAAAGTCTGCACCATCTTTTCAAATTTTTTTTCATCATCTTCACCAATATCTTTATTTTTTAATAAATTTTTTAAATCATCATTAGCTTCTCTTCGAATATTTCTGACTGAAACTTTACATTTTTCACCCATTGACTTGATCATCTTTTTTATCTCTGCTCTTCGTTCTTCGCTCAAATCAGGAACAGGTAATCTTATTAATTGACCGTCAACCTGTGGATTTAGTCCTAGCTCAGATTTTTGAATAGCGGCATCAACTAGTTGGACATTATTAGCGTCCCATACCTGAACATTAATCATTCTTGCTTCTGGTGTTGTAATGCTAGCTACTTGATTAATTGGCATTGCCTGTCCATACACATCAACTTTAATTAAATCGAGCATACTTGAATTTGCTCTTCCTGTTCTCAGAGAAGTTAGTTCTTTAGCAAAAACCTCAATGGTTTTATCCATTTTTTGGCTGTAGATTTTTTCATTAAACATTTATTCACCAATTTTTAATCTATAAAAATCTTTAATCTTTAAATCAGTAATACTAAGTTCTTTTACAATATCTTGCACCTTTTTTTTAGGTTCCATAACCCATGCTTGAGATAATAATGCATTTTCTTCCTTAAATTTATTAATTTTCCCTGAACTAATCTTTTGAGCTATCTCATCAGGCTTCCCTGAGCTTTTTAATTCTTCGGTAATAAGTTCTTGTTCTTTCTGTAAAACACTCTTATCGATAGAGCTTGAGTCAAGGGCTAAAGGATTTGAAGCAGCTACATGCATAGCAAGCTGTTTACCAAAAGACTTAAGAATATCTGATTCTTCTTTAGTTTCAAGTGACACAACAACTGCTAATTTGGATAAATTATCTTTAACAACAGTGTGTAAATAATTAAAATTTTTAGTACCTACATGGTTAAATGTTTTTAATCTTCCAATGGTAATTTTTTCACCCATTTTTGCTATTAAGGCAACAAGATTATCTTCAACAGTTTTGTTATTGGCCATTTTACATTTATTCAATTTATTAATGTCAGAATCATTTTGATTATTTAATTCACTTAATTCTTTAGCAAATGAGACAAAGTCATCATTTTTGGCAACAAAGTCTGTTTCACAATTTAATTCTAGAATTGAAGTTTTACTTTCATCACCACTAGTCGCAACTACTCCTTCTTTCGCATCTCGTGACATTTTTTTAGAAGCTTTAGAGATTCCTTTTACTCTTAAAATTTCTACTGCTTTATCCAAATCACCAAGCGACTCTTTTATTGCTAGATTACAATCTTTAAATCCAGCTCCAGTTGCTTCTCTTAATTGTTTTACTTTTTTTATATCACTCATATTAATTTAATTTTTTTTTTGAAAATTTAGCATCTAATTTTTCTCTATCTAGTTCTTGAACTGTTTTAGTAGATTTTTTTTTAGACTTAACTTCATCAACTTCAGGTTTATCTTCAACTTTAGCCGGAGCAGCTTTTTTTGCATTTTCAATAGTTTCTTTTATTAAATTACAGTAAAGATCTATTGCTCTTCTTGCATCATCGTTACCTGGTATTGGATAATCAATTCCATCTGGGTTGGAGTTGCTATCTAAAATAGCACATATTGGTATACCTAGCTTAACTGATTCTTGAATAGCTAATGACTCATAATTTGTATCAATAATAAAAACTAAATCAGGGACTTTTTTCATTTCAGCTATTCCACCTAGTGCTCTTTCTAACTTATCTTTTTTAACACTCATTTTAAGGAGTTCTTTTTTTGTAAATCCTCTATTTTCTGCAATAAGATCAGTTTCATATTTTTTCATTTTTTTAATAGAGGCTGAAATTGTTCCCCAGTTAGTAAGCATTCCTCCTAACCATCTATAATTAACAAAATATTGCCCTGTTTCTTTTGCTACTTCTGCAATCGCCTCTGAAGCTTGTTTTTTTGTTGATACAAAAAGAATTTTACCATTATTAGCTATAGTGTTGTAAACTTTTTCTAAAGCTACATTTGTTAATTCTAATGTTTGAGTTAAATCAATAATATGTATCGAGTCTCTTTTGCCAAAGATGTATTTTTTCATTTTTGGGTTCCATCTTAGAGTTTTGTGACCTAAGTGAACGCCAGCTTCTAATAGTTGTTGAATAGTTAGACTTGGTATTTTCATATTTATTCCCGGTTAAGCCACCACAGTAATTTCCACTTAAGGACCGGAGGTTTAAAACCACAAACTGTGTGCGTATTAGTTAATTTAAACAGTTACTTACAAATAATTTGAATGACAAACAAGTCTTTTTTTTAGTGAATTATAGTCGAAATATCCTTGTTTCTTAGGGTATTTATTGATTTTCTATCAATATACCGTTTGTTTTTCAGTTTAAATTTTAAATCTTTATTCTTGTCTCTAATATTGATTGTAACCACTGTTGAACCTTCTTTTTTGATTAAATCAGAAATTAAATCAATATTTTTTGTAGATTTCAAATTAAATGAAATTTCTGAAACAGGCTTGTTAAATAAATCCTTCAGTGAGGCTATTTTTTGGACATTAATTCTTTTAAATCTATTTTCATCATTGGAAATACTTTTTGCTAAAGTAATAATTAAAGAACTTCCTTCAATTAAAATTTCACGATTTGTTTCAAGTATATCAGAAAAAACAAAAAGTTCAAAAACACTAGTTAAATCTGTAAATTTAATTACACCATAGGAATTTCCTTTAGCAGTTTTTCTCTCAGTAATTTTTAATAGTGTTGCTGCAATGTTTGCCTCTATAATATTATTATCTGAATTAAATTTAATATAATCGATTATCTTATAATCATGAAAAATTTCTTTAAACTGATTTAATGGGTGATCTGAAATAAAAAAACCTACAGCTTCAAATTCACGTGATAATCTTTCCTCAAATTTCCAATCTTCAATATTGAGAACTATTTCACTATCCTGCTCCTCATCTGAAGCAAAAAGATCAATTTGATTGGCTGCTTTATTCTCAAATATATTTTTAGTTTTTAAGATGAAATTTGGAATAGAATTAAATAATGCTTGTCTATTTTTATCAATGCTATCAAAAGCACCTGCTTTTACCAATCCTTCTAATTGAAGTTTATTAATATCTTTTGGATTAACTCTATTTAAGAAATCATTTATTGATCTAAATTTACCATTGTTAACTCTTTCTTTAACGACATTTGATATAGCTTCAAATCCTACACTTTTAATTCCACCCAAAGCATAATAAAAATTATCATCATCAAATTTAAAATCTGCAAAACATCTATTAATATCTGGCCTCACAACATTGATATTAATTCTTTTGAGTTCTTCGTGAAATTCACTAAGTTTATTTTGATTAGACAAATCCATTGTCATTGATGCTGCAAAAAATTCTTTAGAATAATAAGTTTTTAAAAATGCAGTCTGATATGATATAATAGCATAAGCTGCTGCATGGCTTTTATTGAAGCCATATTCAGCAAAAGGTTCAATCTTTAAAAAGATGCTTGCGGCAACATCTTTAGCTATTCCATTTTTTAATGCACCAGCTATAAAACCTTGTTTTTGTTTTTCTAGCTCTGCTCTCTTTTTTTTTCCCATAGCTCTTCTTAAAATATCTGCTTCACCAGCAGTGAAACCAGAAAGTTTTTGAGCAATTTGCATTACTTGTTCTTGATAAATAATAACGCCATAGGTCGGTTTTAAGATATCCTCTAAAAGTGGATGTAAATAATCTGGTTTTTGACGGCCATGCTTACAATCATTATATACCGGAATATTACTCATTGGTCCTGGTCTATAAAGTGCAACTAGTGCAATAATATCTTCAATATGGTTTGGTTTCATCTGCAGCAAAGCCTCTCTCATTCCAGCACTTTCAACTTGAAATAATCCCACGGTGTTTCCTGAAGATAAAAGATCAAAAACTTTTTGATCATGATAGTCAATATCTTCAATCTTAAAATCTTTAACTTTTTTATTAATTAATTTTTGGGTTCTATTAATCACTGTTAGTGTTTTTAAACCTAAAAAATCGAATTTAATTAATCCAGCATTTTCAGCTGAGTACATATCAAATTGTGTTGAAGGCAATAATAAATTAGCACTTGTGTCTTTATATAAGGGTACACTATCGGTTAATTTTTTATCTGCTATAACAACCCCAGCTGCATGTGTAGCAACGTTTCTATTTAAACCTTCTAGTTTTAAAGAAAGATCAGTTAGTTTTTTCACACGTGGGTCTTCATTAAGTAATTTTTGAAGTCTAGGTTCATTATTAATGCATTCTGTTAAACTTTGAGGTCTTGAAGGATCAAATGGGATCATTTTGGATATACTATCTACAAAACCATAAGATAATCCTAAAACTCTTCCAACATCTCTAATTACCATTCTTGCTTTTAATTTTCCAAATGTAATAATGTGAGCAACACTTTCTTTATATTTTGAAGTTAAATATTTAAAAACTAAATCTCTTTTTTCTTCACAAAAATCGATATCAAAATCAGGCATAGAAATACGATCTGGATTTAAAAATCTTTCAAAAATTAAATTAAACTTTATTGGATCAACATCTGTAATAGATAAACACCAAGCTACAAGCGAACCTGCACCAGAACCTCTTCCAGGTCCTACGGGAATATCATTTTTTTTAGCCCACTTAATATAGTCAGAAACTATTAAAAAATAACTTGGATATTTCATTTCAATAATTATTTTTAATTCATGGTCAAGTCTATCTTTATATTCTAAAAATTTCTCATTTTTATCAAGTTCTCTATCTGGAATTTTAAATATTTTTAAAAACTTTTCTTTCAAGCCTTCTAATGAATCTTTTTTTAGAATTTCGTCTGCACTTCCTTTTTTTTCAGAACTAATATTTGGTAATACAGGTTTAGACAACTGTGGTCTAAAGCTACATCTATAAGGAAGGTTAAAATTATTTTCTAAAGACTCGGGTAAATCAGAAAACAAAGAACACATTTCTTCATCAGATTTAAGATAGTGTTGATCACTAAATTTAACTCTATTCTTATCATTAATATATGTTTTAATTCCAATGCAAATTAGAGCATCATGAGCTTCATGCATATCTTTTGTTAAATAATAGACTTCATTGGTTGCGATGATAGGTATTTTTACTTTGGAAGAGCATTCAAGGTTAAATTTTTCAAAAGCTATTTCATTTTGATCACCATGTCTTTGTATTTCTAAATAAAATCTATCATTAAAATTTTTTGATAAATCTTTATATAATTTTATTATTTCATCAAAACGTCCCTTTTCAAATAATTTACCAAATAAGCCATGAATTGTTCCTGATAAAAGTACTACTCCTTCCGTGTCATCTAATAATTCTTTAATATCTAAATGTGGATCGGAGGTAGTATCATTTTCTAAATAAGATTTAGATGATAATTCAATAATTCGCTTATAGCCTTTTTCATTTAAAGCAATTAATGGTAATAGACCCGTGGTATCTTCAAATTTAAAATAAATTTGTGTTCCAATAATTGGTTGGGTTCCAACCTTTGATATATTTTCAGCAAACTCTAATGCACCACATAAATTTGAAGTATCTGACAAACCTAAACTAAGAATTTCTTTTTCCTTACAATAATTTTTTAAATTTTCAATTTTAATAGCTCCTTCACAAATTGAATATTGAGTGTGTATTTTTAAATGATTAAACTTTTGATTATTTTTTTTTTCTGGCATTAAGTAATTTTATATTACCATCAATCATTTCTAGTTTGCAATCAGCCATATTTGCAAAAAATCTATTATGGGTTGCATAAATTATAAGTCTATTTTTATTTTTTAATTTATATAAAACTTTAAAAACATCTTTTGCAGTGGAACGATCTAAGCTTCCAGTTGGTTCGTCTGCAAGTATAATTTCTGGTTGATTTATCAGCGCTCTAGCAATTGCTATTCTTTGCATTTCTCCACCAGATAACTGTGAAGGATAATGATTTTCCCTTGAGGAAAGGCCCATCTTTTTAATTATAATTTTAGCTTTTTTAATTGAATCTTTTTTATCATCATTCAAAGTTAGGCCTGCAAGATATACATTTTCTAAGGCTGTAAAGTCTGAAAGTAAGTTGTTTTGCTGATAAATGATGCCAATCTTTCTTGATCTAATTTTATCATTAATAAGAGTTTCAGAGAAATTTATTTCATTATTTTCAATTTTTAATGAGCCTATAGAAGGTTTATCAATCATTGATAGAATATTTAATAAAGTAGATTTTCCAGATCCTGATGGTCCCATAAGAGAATAAATCTTTCCTTTCGAAAATGTGTAGTTAATATTTTTTAAAACTGTAATTTTTTTATTATTAGAAAAAAATTTAGATATTTTTTTTAATGAAATCAGATTATTCATATTTTAAACCTATAACAGGATCTAATTTTGAAGCTTTAATTGCTGGAAAAATTGAAACTAAAATTGTCACTAAAATTGAACAAACTGAAATTACAAGAATTGAAATTGGGTTTATTTCTGAAGGCATTGTACTTAAAAAATAAATTTCTTCTGGGAATAAGGTTATATTAAAAGTATTGCTCAAAAATTCTCTTAAATTTTCAATATAAAGTGAAAACATTATACCTAAAAAAATTCCAAAAAAAGTTGCACTCGTTCCAATAATAACTCCGACTAAAAAAAATATTTTAGTAATAGATTTATTCAATACACCAATAGATTTTAAAATTGCAATATCTCTAGTTTTATTTTTGACCAGTATTGTAAGACCAGAGATGATATTAAAAGCAGCAACTATAATAATTAATGATAAAATTATAAACATTACATTTCTTTCAACTTTTAGTGCTGAAAATAAAGAACTATTCATATCTGACCAACTATAAACAAAATCATCAGGAAAATTATTTTGAACAGCCTTTTTTTGATATTCAATATTTTGAGGTTTTTTTAAATAAATCTCTAAATTTCTATTATTATCATCTAAATCAAAAAACTCTTCCAAAGTTTTTAGATTAATAAAAGCTATATTGTTGTCAAAATCAGCCAAACCGCTTTCAAAAATAGAAGAAATTACGAAGGTTTTTTGTTTAGGTAAGTTTCCAATTATAGTTTCAACTCCACTTGATGACATTATTGTTATTTTATCACCAATGTCTAGATTAAGTGTAAAACTTAACTCTTTACCTATAGAAATATAATTCTTTGATAAAATATTTTTATTACCAAAAAAAAGACCATTTTCAAAAATTTTAAGTTTTGCAAAATCTTTACTTTTGTAACCTCTCAAAAGAATGCCTTTTAAAGTATCATTTTTGATTATTATTGCTTCTCCTGAATTGCTTAAAATTAAATCTTTTGAAATCTTTTGGACATTTTGATTAATTTCACTTATCGATATTTTATTTTGGTAAGATTTAACAGTAATATGTGAATTAAAGCCTACTATCTTATTAATAAGTTCTGATCTAAAACCATTCATTACAGACATTACTATTATTAAAACAGCCACACCTAAGCTAATGCCTATGAATGAAAAGATGGAAATAATATTTAAAAAACCATCTTTTTTTCTAGTTTTTAGGTATTTAAATGCAATTTCTTTTTCTAAAGTGGAAATCAATTATTTGCTTTTTGTTCAGTTAATATTTTAATAATTTGTTCTATTGTTAAATTTTGAGTATCTTTACCTATTTCCTTGAATTCTATAGTGTCACCTTCTGATTTTTTCCCAATAATAATCTGATTAGGAACACCTATTAAATTAAATTTTTTTATTTTAGAAGATAGATTTTCATCTGTATCATCAATAATTGTATCTATATTGTTGTTTTCTAGGTGTTTTAAAATTTTTGATGCTTTTTCTAAAGTTGATGTATCGTTTTTATTAATCATCGGTATTATAGCTAACTCATAGGGTGCAATTGACAATGGCCACTTCATTATTTCTTTTTTATCATCATACTTTGCTTCTATTATAGCTCCGACCAATCTAGATACTCCAATTCCATAAGACCCCATTTTAACGTAATCCTTCTTACCATCTGGAAGATCAACTGCTGCATTTAATGCTTTTGAATATTTGTCACCAAAATAGAAGATGTGACCAACTTCAATTCCTTTAGTGATCAATCTATTTTCTTTATCTACTTCTTTTTCAAATTCTTCTTTATCAAATTTTTCATCTGTTACAGAATAAAATCTTTCATATTTTTTTCTTAGATTTTCTAAAGATTTTTTTTCAATAATTGAACCTTCGCTGTCAAGATCGAAAATTCTTTTATCAGTAAAAATTTTACTTTCACCTGTATCTGCTAAAATGATAAATTCATGAGAAAGATTACCACCAATTGGTCCAGTATCAGCGGCCATTGGAATAGCTGTAAGTTCTAATCTTTTAAAAGTTTTTAAATAAGATAAAAAAAATTTATTATAAGAAAAAACTGCTTCATCATCATTTAGATCAAAAGAGTATGCGTCCTTCATATAGAATTCTCTACATCTCATAATTCCAAATCTTGGTCTTACCTCATCTCTGAACTTCCATTGAATGTGATATAATAGTTGAGGTAAAGATTTATAGGATTTAATACTAGATCGAAATATATCAGTAACCAATTCTTCATTAGTTGGACCATAAAGCATTTCTCTATCTTGACGATCTTTAATACGAAGCATCTCATCTCCATAATCGTCATATCTACCACTTTCTTTCCAAATTTCACTTGATTGTATAGTAGGCATTAAAATTTCTTGTGCTCCAATTTTATTTTGTTCCTCTCTAACGATTTTTTCAATTTTTTTCATTACTTTAAACCCAAGGGGTAACCATGAATAAATACCTGCGGATGATTGTTTTATCATTCCAACTCATAGCATCAATTGGTGTGATTTAATTTTAGCTTCAGAT
>CALSWN010000002.1 GCA_943841085.1 uncultured Candidatus Pelagibacter sp.
GTAATGCATGTTGATGCTCTATTAGAATTTAATTGATAATTTTTAAATAGCCATTAAATAGCTCTTTATGAAGCCCTATAGAATTAAAAAATCAAATATTGATAAAAAAGGTCGTGGTCTTTATGCGACTAGAAATATTAAAGAAGGTGAAAGAATTATTAATTATGTTGGAAACATTATCACTAAAAAACAGACTGAAGAATCTAAAAAATTTGACAACGCAAAACCAATTTATCTTTTCAATTTAAATAAGAAATATGATCTTGATGGTGATGTATCGTGGAATACTGCTCGTTTAATAAACCATTCTTGTTCTAATAATTGTGACTATAACGGAACTGGCCTAAAATTATGGGTGATTGCTATTAAAGATATTAAAAAAGGTGATGAGCTTACTTGCGATTACGGATTTGGTTATGATGAAGATTATAAACAATTTCCTTGTAAATGTGGTTCTAAAAATTGTTGTGGCTATATTGTTCGTGCTGAGTCAAGATGGAGAATTAATAAAAAATTTAGCATCGGTCGACAGCAATCTAATAAATAATTTTTTCTAAAAATAGTCCTTCAGCTGGAGCTGGGGGTGCACAAAGTATTCTTTTTTTTGACTCAAAAACTGAATTGAATTTTTTTAAATCCCATTTTCTCTCAGCTAAATATTTTAAACATCCAACCATTGATCTGACTTGTTGCTGCAGAAAAGACTTAGATCGAAATTGTATTTCAATTTTTCCTCTAATTGATTTTATCTTAATTGATTCCATTGTTTTAATTGGGCTTGTGGCGTTACATTTTGATGCTCTAAATGTGGAAAAATCTTTAGTTCCTAAAAGTTTTTTTGCACCCTTTTTCATTAATGATATATCCAACTCTTTAATTATATGCCACCCTCTTCCCCTTTCTATGGATGGTTTACTCAATCTATTAAAAATTACATACTTATAAATTCTTTGTTTTGCAGAAAACCTAGCATGAAAATTTAAGTTTCTCTTTTTAATATTAATAATTGAAACACCCATGTTGTTTACAAAGTAGTTTAATGATTTTAAAAATTTATCAAGATTTTTAATTTTTTTTTTACATTCAAAGTGTGCTGACTGTTCAATTGCATGAACTCCCGAGTCTGTTCTGCCAGACCCTATTAATAATATTTTTTCTCCTAAAAGTTTAGACAACTTTGTCTGAATTAACTTTTGAATTGATTTTCCTTTAGGTTGAATTTGCCAACCAACAAAGTTAGTTCCCACATATTCAATTAAAATTTGATATCTATGCATTATTCAAATTTGAGCCTTTTTCAATCTGTGATCCAAGCATAAATTCACCAATGTTTTGAGGTCTTTTTCCTTGTCTTTGAATTTCAAGTATTTTAATTGACTTTTTATTACCACAGCTAACCTTTAAATAGTTATCCAAAACCTCCCCAATTTGGCCGCTACCAAGTGCTAATTTTGCCTTTAAAATTTTGTACCTTTCCCCATTATAAATAAAAAAAGCCCCTGGATTTGGATATAGTCCATTGATTTTACCAATGATACTTTCTGCTGTTTTGCTCCAATTTATTTTACCTTCTATTTTTTCAATTTTAGCTGCATAAGTTGCTTCATTATGATTTTGTTCTTTAAATTTTATTTTATCTTCTAAAATTTGGTCAATATTATCTAATATTTTTTCTGCTGCTAATGTAGAGAGTTTTTCAGCTATTACTTCAGAATTATCGTCAACCATAATATTTATTTTATAAGAATTGCAAATAGGTCCTGAGTCTAGCTTTTCTTCTATTTTCATAATACTAACACCTGTTTCTTTTTCTAAATTCATAATTGATCTCTGAATAGGTGCTGCTCCTCTCCATTTTGGAAGCAGTGAAGCATGAATATTAATAAACCCCCTCTTAACTAAACTTAAATATTCTTTGGGAATAATTTGTCCATAAGCAACAACAATAGCTATATCTGCATCTAGCTTTTTCAAATAATCATATTCTTCTTTATTATTTTTTAGTGAATTTGGAGTTCTATATTCTATTTTTAATGTTTCTGATACTCCTTGGATAGGAGATTTGTTAATCTTTTGCCCTCTTTGTGATTTTTGAGGTGGCTGAGTATATACAACTGATACGGAATATCCATTTTGGTATAATGATTTTAATATTGGTACAGCAAAAAATGGTGTACCCATAAAAACAATTTTTTTTAACATGTATTAAACAACAATTCTGCTTAATTTACTTTTAGAAAGTTTTTTTATAATCATTGATTTTTTTAATTTAGATAAATAATCAATAAATAAAATTCCTTCTAAATGATCCATTTCATGTTGAATACAAGTTGCTAGTAACCCGTCAGCTTTGAGTGTTTTTTTCTTCCCATCATAGTCTAAATATTCAACCTCACATCTATTTGGTCTTTCTATTTCAGCAAATTGATTTGGAACTGACAAACATCCTTCTTCATATTTATTTTTCTCTAAGTTTTTATTTTTTATAATTGGATTTATAAAATACATTGGTTCTTTTTTGTTTTCATCCCTACTAATATCCATAACTATAATTCTTTTCGGAATTCCAATTTGAATTGCAGCAAGACCTATTCCTGGTGCCGCATACATTGTTTCTAACATATCATCCATAAGCTTCCTTTCCTCCTCACCAACATTTTCTACTGGAGTTGACACTTGACGCAGCAACGGATCTGGTTCTGTTAAAATTTTTTTAACTGTCATAATTATTTATATTTTATTATAAAATTTAAACTTTTAAAGGAAGAATTTTTAGTAAAATTTTATTTCTGATGGGGTCAATATTAAGTTGATTCAAAGCACTTATAATAAAATACATAGTATCTGCATCTATATCCTTTAAATTATCTTGTCCTATAAATTCAACTATTCTCAACAAAGTTACACCCATATCATTATTTTTTATTAATATTTGAATATCGGCTGGAACTTCATTTTCATCGATCTCATAGAGGTTATTAAATTTATCAGGAACTTTAACTCCATCTGATTTAAGTGCTTCCATTATAATGACATCTTTTTTTGAAAAAAAGTATTTTTTATTTTTTCTAATTTTTCTCAATAAATCTTTAATGTCCTTATCTATATTTTTATATTTATTTCCCTCCTTAAAATAATTTATCAATTTTGACTGATGAAGAATTTTATTATTTATTTTAATTTTAGTTAATTCGTTTTTTTCTTTTTTTAAATATTTTTCATAAAATGAATAATAGTTTGAAGGAACTTTATCTGAATCTATTTTTTTTAAAAACTCTGTTAATTCTAAATTAAATGCATCTCCCAAACCTTCATTTTTAAAAGAATTCTTTAAGGCATTCATCAATTCCAATTTTTTTTCAGTTTTTGATGTAATTAAAATTCCTTGATAAATTAAAGCTCTAGCTTCTATTGTTTGCAATACCTTAGAAGACTCTTTGATATTTAAAAGTTGATTAATAGTAAATTGAAATCTTTTATATAATTCAAATAGTTCTTTTTCTGGATAATTTTTTTCATGTGTAGCTTTTTCGATGATTGATATTTTTTCAAGGCTTGGTATTTCAGGATTCTGTATATTGCCTAATAAATTTGATGTTGATAGATATTTCCATATTTGTTTGGAGGTTTTATCATCAGGTTCAAATTTAAATTCCGGATTAGTTCTATGAGATAAATGAAAATCTAAAATTGTTTTCTCTGATATAGATGTTTCTGGTTTAGCATTATAACCCATTAAATAACTAATTTTACTTTCATAAAATTTATCTTCAAAACCTATTTCTTTTTTTAAATCTATTAATAATTGAGCTTCATCTTTCTTTTTGTCATTAATTAAACAATATATATTGAACTTTGATAAATATTCATCATTTATAGATGTTTGAATTTTAGAAAATATTTCACATGATTTATTCATGTCGGATCTTGACAGATAATAATCAACTAAATATTTTGTTAATTTTGGGTTTTCATTTACTATCTGATTTTTTAATAAATAATCTTCAATTAATTTAAGGTTTGAATTTTTTATAAGCCATTTTGATTTTATTTCTTGGAATTGCTCCTTTGTGATGTTTAAACTTGGATAGTACGCATTTGTCACAAGCAAGATATCTAAAATTTCTGTTGCATCTTGTGAAAGGTCAATTTTATTAATTCTTTCGAAAATTTTTAAAATTTGATCACCATCTGAATTGGACCACATGTCGATATCTAATCCATTTTCAGCTGGGTCATAAAGACCTACAATTTTTGTTTCTTTTGAGATTAGGGTTTGATCTTCTTCTATTATAATCTTTCCATCTACATTTAGAGTTTGCATTTCATAGATAGAATTTTGTGGTACGCTTTCTTCTTCAAAATTATTATTTTCAGTTTTTTTCTGGGTTTTTTCTAATGTATCTATACTCCAAATGTCCGCAGGTTCTTGAGCGTTTAATTTAAATGATAAAAATGAAAAAAATAATATAACGAATAATATTATTTTATTTAACAATTTTGAGTTTTTCATTCGGAATAATTTTTTCAATTTCTTTGTTGGGAGATGGAAAATCAATTTTACCCAATAATATTATGACGCTAATAATAAAAACTATAATTAATACCAATTTAATTAATAAACTTTTACTTATGCCACTACTTGTATTTTTTGAAAATTGCATATATTCTCTATTAATTTCAAATTAAGACATATTTGTGTTTTTTCAATAAAGAAAGTTTATGTATTTAAATAAAAACCTTGTTTTTTTAGGCATGATGGGGTCTGGAAAATCTTCTATTGGAAACCTGGTTTCAAAGAAATTAAATCTTCCATTTATTGATATAGATAGTTTAATTGTAAAAACTACTGGTATGAATATCTCACAAATATTTGAAATAAAAGGCGAAAATTACTTTAGAAACCTAGAGGAAAAAATAACAATAAAGTCTTTAAAAAAAATTAATAATATTATTTCTTTGGGTGGTGGGGGATTTATTAATGATAAAATTAGAAAAGAGGTAATAGATAACCATTACTCATTTTGGCTCAATTGGGATGAGTCAATTTTGATTAATAGAATAAAAAATAGTAAAAAAAGACCTTTAGCATTTAAATCCACAGATCAAGAAATTAAAAAAATGATAAAAAAAAGGTCAAAAATTTACTCTTATGCACAGTTTAAAATTAACTGTAATAAGCTTACCAAAACTGAAATAGTAAAAAAAATTATTAAAATGTATGAGCTTAATTAAATTAAAAATAAAAGCAGGCGCCCAAGAATATCCAATTCTTATCGGGAATAATATTTTAAATAAGCTTAAAAAAATTATGAAAGAAAATGTAATTTATTATAATCAAAGCCTTGTTGTTGTAGACGAAAATATTCCAAAAAAACTAATCAAAAAAATTCTAAACTCTTTACCCTCTAAAAAAAATTCTATTTATCATTTTAAAGCCAATGAAAAAAATAAAAATCAAAAGAGTGTTGATAATATTTTAGATATTCTTCAAAAAAAAAATTTTAACAGAAATGATTATATAATTTCAGTAGGTGGTGGCATCACTGGAGATGTATCTGGATTTGCAGCAAGTATATTTAAGAGGGGATTAAAATTTATTAATATACCTACGACTTTATTATCGCAAGTAGACTCTTCAATTGGTGGAAAAACTGGAATAAATTCTAAATATGGTAAAAACTTGATTGGGGCGTTTTATCAGCCCAGTTTAGTCATTTCTGATATTAATTTCTTAAACTCTCTACCTAAAAGAGAACTTATATGTGGTTATGGTGAAATTTTAAAACATGCTTTAATTTCAGATAAAAAAAATTTTACTTTTTTAGATAAGAATGCTTTTAATATATTAAATTTAAAAAGTCCATTTATCGAAAAAGCAATTTTTCAAAGTTGCTTAGTAAAAAAAAAAGTTGTGGAAATTGATAGTAAAGAAATGGGTGTGAGAAAAATTTTAAATTTCGGACATACATTTGCTCATGCTTTTGAAGCTACACTTGGATTTTCAAAAAAACTTAATCATGGAGAAGCTGTAATTTTAGGAATTAAAACAGCTACAAAATTTAGCCTCTTTAAAAAAATTTTAGATATAAAAGAATTTAAAATTATAGAAAACCATTTAAATAAATTTGATCTTCCAAGAAATATCAATAAATTAATTACTAGAAAAAATATAAGTAAGATTTTATCTTTTATGAAAAAAGACAAAAAAAACAATACAAATAAAATAAACTTAGTATTGCTAAAAAAAATAGGAACTCCAACTTACAAGCTGCAATTTAATGAAGAGGATATTAATAAGTTTTTATTAAAGGAATTAGTTAAATAATATTTGAATTGAATGAATATATTTTTTCAATTCATCATCTAAAATATTGTATATTTTTTTAGTTGCGACTATTTTGCTTAATTCTGCTAAGTCCACTGATTTTATTGTTAATTTTAAATGGAATTTTCCCTCCTTATATTCTTTGTGATTCTTATGTAAAAAGCTTTTATCTTCAATTTTAAGTTCTTGAATAGTCATCGCTGTTTCAAGTTTATTTCTAACTATTAGAATTAATTCATTTATATTCATAAATAATTATTTATTATATTATATCATGAAAAATATTTGTGATTGGAATAATTGTTTTGAAATGGGTGAATATAAGGCTCCTATTGAGAAGGACAATAGCAAAAACTATAGAATGCTTTGTTTAAACCATGTTAAAGAATTTAATAAAAATTGGAACTATTTTTCTGGAATGAATGATGAGCAAGTATTCAATTTTTTAAAATCTGATATGACTTGGCATAAACCTACACAAAGCTTTAGCTCATCAGATAATTTTTTTAAAGTACTTTGGAATAACACTTTAAAAGATGAATTTGATAAAGCTAAGCTCAAAAGTGAATATAATCATATGAGTCAATTCAAATTTGATAGTAATGATATTAAAGCTTTTGGAATTTTAGGTGTTTCAGTCGGTTTAAAATGGGATAAAATACAAGAAAAATTCAAAACCCTTGTCAAAAAATTTCACCCTGATATTAATTTAGGAAATAAACAATACGAGGAAAAACTTAAATTAATCACTTTAGCTTACACACAGCTTAAAAACACATATAGGGAAAAAATTGACACCTAATTTAAACATACAACCTGATATAAAAATTTCTTTAAAACAAACCTTCGGAATTGACTCTGATATGGATGTCAATGCATTCTCAAAAAGAAGTGAATATGTTCCTGAAATAGATAAAAATTACAAATTTGATAAAGATACTACACTTGCAATTATATCTGGATTTGCCTTTAATAAGAGAGTTCTGGTTCAAGGATACCACGGAACTGGTAAATCAACTCATATTGAACAAATTGCGGCAAGACTTAACTGGCCCTGTATTAGAGTAAACTTGGATAGTCATGTAAGCAGAATTGACCTTATTGGAAAAGATGCGATAGTTATTAAAGATGGAAAACAAATTACAGAGTTTAAAGAAGGAATACTACCTTGGTCTATTCAAAACCCTGTTGCCCTTGTTTTTGATGAATACGACGCTGGAAGACCAGATGTAATGTTTGTAATTCAAAGAGTACTGGAAGCTGAGGGAAACTTTACTCTTTTAGATAAAAATAAGGTGATAAAACAAAATAAATTTTTTCGATTATTTGCAACCTCCAATACTGTTGGCTTAGGAGATACAACGGGATTATATCATGGAACTCAACAAATAAATCAGGGCCAAATGGATAGATGGAATATTGTAACATCTTTAAATTACTTGAATCTTAATAGAGAAATGGAAATTGTCTTAGCAAAGAATAAAAAATTTAACAACCCAAAAGGTAAAGAGCTAGTTTCTAATATGATTAAAGTTGCTTCACTAACAAGAAAAGGTTTTATAGCTGGTGACATTTCAACCGTCATGAGCCCTAGAACTGTTTTACATTGGGCTGAAAATACAGAAATTTTTAAAGATACTGGTTATGCTTTTAGAGTCACATTCTTAAACAAATGTGATGATATTGAAAAAAACACTATTGCTGAATATTATCAAAGATGTTTTGGTGAAGAACTTCCAGAGTCTATGATAAATATTCAGATTTAAATGAGTGATAAAGAAAATAATTTCAAAGAAAAATTTAAGCAAGCTTTAATTTCTACAGCAAAAGTAATTTCAGATGACTACAAACTAGATATAAAAAAAGTTGACAAGAACTTAAATTCAAAAAATATAGAATATTTTGATATAACAAATTTATCAGATAAAAAAGATTTTATTAGATTAAGAGCAGAGATGGACTCAACTGCACTTAAAAAAAAATTTTCAGATAAAAAAATATTTAATAAAAACCTACCAAAAAATCCATCTTGCAAATCTTTATATGATATTGCAGAAAAAATCCGATATGAAATTTTGGGTGGAAAAATGCTTAAAGGTATTGAAAAAAATTTTAATGAAAATTATAATCAAAAAGTAGTTTCATTAAGTAAAAATCAATTAAAAAACAAAGAAGATGTTCCCATAGCAGATGCTTTTGAACTATATATGTTAAAAAAATTTTTAAATATTGAACTTAGTCCTGAGTCGTCAAAAATGCTAAATTTTTGGGAAAATGATTTTTCTAAATCAATTGACAAGCATATTAATTTTTTAAATGAAAATTTAGAAAATCAAAATAACTATAGTTCAAAATTTTCTGAAATATTTGAAAGTATGGACGTATTTGGTTCTAATAATGAGGAAGATAGTGAAGATAATGAAGAAGAAAATAATGAAGAAGAAAATAAACCAGAAAACAATGATGATCAGTCAAATGAAAAGGGAGATCAAAGTAAATCGGATGAGATCCAAACTAGCATAGATGCAGGCTTCGACCTTGATGATCAACAAATGAATGAACAATTGGAAAATTCTGACTCTTTAAAAGAGAGTCCAGAAAAAAAGATGCAACAAGATGATTTAAGAGGTCTTGATCAAGAATATAATATTTTTACAAATGAATTTGATGAAATCGCAAAAGCCGAAAGATTGGAAAATAAAAAAGAAATAGAAAAATTAAGAAGAAATTTAGACCAACAACTTGTTGGTTTCCAAGATTTAATAACCAAACTTGCCAATAAATTACAAAGACAACTCCTTGCAAAACAAAATAGAGCTTGGGAATTTGATTTAGAAGAAGGCTTGTTAGATAGCTCTAAACTGACCAGAGTTATCATGGATCCCTACAATTCTCTGTCCTTTAAAAAAGAAAAAGATCTTGATTTTAAAGATACGATAGTAACTTTGTTAATTGATAACTCAGGCTCAATGCGGGGTCGTCCCATAACAATAGCAGCGATTTGTGCTGATATATTATCTAGAACACTAGAAAGATGTTCTGTAAAAGTAGAAATTTTAGGTTTCACAACAAAAAACTGGAAGGGTGGAAAAAGCAGAGAGGCTTGGACTAAAGTTGAAAAACCTAAAAACCCAGGCAGACTCAATGATCTGAGACATATAATTTACAAAAGTGCAGACACTCACTGGAGACAAGCAAAAAATAATATAGGTTTGATGCTTAAAGAAGGATTGTTGAAAGAAAACATTGATGGAGAGGCTATATTGTGGGCATACAATAGATTAAAAAAAAGAAAAGAAGAAAGAAAAATATTGATGGTAATTTCAGATGGTGCGCCAGTTGATGACTCAACTTTGTCTGTTAATTCAGGTGACTTTTTAGAAAAACATTTGAAAAAAATTGTTAAATCTATTGAAACTAAAAGTGATACTGAAATTTTAGCTATTGGTATTGGACATGATGTTTCTAGATACTATAATAAGGCTATTAAGATAACTGATGTTAATGAACTAGGCGATGTTATGATTTCTCAACTAAGCGGATTATTTGAAAATAAGAGTACATTACATTAAACATTTAAAAGATCTTTATTATTCCATTTAATATTAACCTCTGCTCCTTTTTTTGTTTGTGAATTTTTACATGAAATATTTGCATAATTTTTTTCAAGTAAAGTTTTACCAATAAATATGCCAAGGCCTAACCCAGACTTAACTTTGTTAGACGACTTATATGATGTAATGTAGGGTTCCCCAATTTTGTTAAGAACATCCTTAGGATATCCTTCTCCATCGTCTTCAATTATAATTTCAGTAAAATTACTATCACTTTTAATGGTTATAAATATTTTATCTTTTGCAAATTTGTTTGCATTTCCAATAAAATTTCTTAATCCATAAACAATTTCAACTGATTTATTAATTTTTAATAAATTGGAATTTTGATCATAGTTAATAATAAATTTTTTTTGTGTTATATCTTGAAAAGATTTTACTATTTCGTTTACATAATCATACATAGTTAAATCACTATCAATAAATTCATCCTCAATGATGGGATTCAAGGTTAGTTTTTTTAGTATCTCACTACATCTTTCAATTTGACTTGCTAATAGTTCTACATCTTTCAAAACTTCTTTATTGTTTTTAAATTGTTTTGATAAATCAGCTGTAATAATCTTGATTGTTGAAAAAGGCGTACCTAGAGAATGTGCAGCAGCAGCAGCTTGTCCGCCTAGCGATAAAAGCTCATGTTCTTTTGACATAATTTCTTCCATTTTATTTAATGCTTCTTTTCTTAATCTTGACTCAGTTCCAAAAGTTGAAGCAAAATAATTTAAAAATAACAAAGCAATAACTAGTGAAATAGGAATTGAATAATAATAGTATCCATCAACATGAAAATGTTCATTTACTGGAAATGGTAATGGATAACTAAAAAAAGTAAGAAAAATAATTATTAAAAATGTTATAATCACTAACAATAAATTGCTTTTAGTTCCTAAATTTGAGGAAGAAAAAATTGAAGGGATTATAAGAAATATTGAAAATGGATTAACAATACCACCCGTGAGATATATTAAGCATGTTAATTGTATAATATCAATTAATAAGAAATAAAATGCTATCTTATCATTAAGTTGAGTTTTTTTATTAATATAAACTAAATATAAATTGCTTAGTATTCCAGTAAAGATTATTAGATTGATCAAAATAAAATTAAATTCAAAATTAAAAATAAAAAATACTAAACTAGTTGTTATTAATTGCCCCAAGATAGCGATCCATCTAAGGTTGATGTATGTCGATTTTTTTAAAGAAAAATATTTAGAAGTTTCGAAAAACTTCATTATTAAATATCTAGGTTTTGAACATTTATCGCATTTGAAACAATAAAATCTTTTCTTAAAGCAACATCATTTCCCATTAAAGTATGAATAAGATGTTGATCTTTTTTAAAATCTTTAGAGTATTGAACTTTTAGCAAATTTCTTGTTTCAGGATCTAGAGTCGTATTCCATAACTCCTCTGGATTCATTTCACCTAATCCCTTGAATCTTTGAATACTCATTCTAGATTTTACCTCTTCATAAGTTTTGGCATATTCCTTACTATTTTTTTTCATCTTTTTTAATTCGTCGCTATTATTTGAAATGTAATCTTCTAATTCTTTTTCGTCTTTTATGTAAATACCTTTTGAACCTTTGTTAATCTTAAACAATGGTGGTTGAGCTAAATATACATGACCATTTTCAATTAGTTTATTAAATGGTTTATTATTAAAAAAAGTAAGTAATAGTGCTCTTATATGTGAACCATCAACATCGGCATCTGTCATAATAATAATTTTGCCATATCTCAAATCTTTTAAATCCAAATCTTCAGCCTTTGGGTCAAGTCCGAGTGCGTTAATTAAAGTAACAACCTCATTAGAAGACATCATTTTAGCTAATGCTTTAGTTTTATGTTCACTTCCATTTTTATTTCCATTCTTTTTGTGAACACCACCCTCAACATACGTATTAAGAATTTTTCCTCTTAACGGTAAAACTGCTTGATTTGATCTATTTCTTCCTTGCTTTGCTGATCCACCCGCTGAATCACCCTCAACTATAAATAACTCAGTTCCTTCTTGTTTTCCTATTTGACAGTCAGCCAATTTTCCAGGCAAACCACTTAATTCTAAAGCTCCTTTTCTTCTTACATTTTCTCTTGCTTTTCTGGCAACATCTCTTGCCAGTGCTGCTTGCATTACTTTTGCTAGAATTGCTTTAGAAGTAGTTGGATTTTGATCAAACCATGTGGATAATTTTTCGTTTACAATATTTTCTACAATCATTCTTACTTCCGATGAAACTAATTTGTCCTTTGTTTGAGATGAAAATTTTGGATCAGGTATTTTTGCAGAAATAACACAAGTTAGACCTTCTTTAATATCATCACCAGAAATAGTTAATTTATTTTTTTTTAAAAGATTGTGTTCTGTGGCATATTTATTAATTACTCTCGTTAACGCACTTCTAAATCCCAACAAATGGGTACCTCCATCTTTTTGAAATATGTTATTTGTATACGGATAGATGTCTTCACTGTAGTTTGCATTCCATTTTAAAGAGCATTCAATTTCTATGTTTCCTTTTTTACCTTCAATATAAATTGGTTTTTTAAATAGGTCATTTCCTGTTTTATTTAAGAGTTTTTCTCTTTTTTCATCCAGAAAATCTACAAATTCTAATACACCCCCATCAAATCTAAACTCTATTATTTTTTCTTTTTTTTGATTTAGATCATTTATTGTTATTTTTATTCCTTTATTTAAAAATGCGAGTTCACGCATTCTTTTAATTATTATGTTTGGAACAAATTTTATTGATGAAAAAATTTCTTTAGAAGGTAAAAATGTTATTTGTGTTCCTGTTTCTTTTGATTTACCTATAACTTTAAGTGGAGCTTTTGCATCTCCATTTTTGAATTCTATAAAATATTTTTTTCCATCTCTATTAATTTCTAATTTTAATTTTTCAGATAAGGCATTTACAACTGAAACACCAACTCCATGTAATCCACCTGAAACTTTATATGAGTCATGATCAAACTTTCCACCTGCATGGAGTTGCGTCATGATAACTTCTGCGGCAGACACTTTTTCACCTTTATGCATATCAACTGGTATTCCTCTTCCATCATCTCTTACAGTCACAGTTCCATCAGAGTTTATTTTAATATCAATATTCTTACAGTGTCCTGCTAGAGCTTCATCAATTGAGTTATCAACAACCTCATAAACCATGTGATGCAACCCTGTGCCGTCGTCAGTGTCACCTATATACATGCCTGGTCTTTTTCTTACAGCCTCAAGACCTTTTAACACTTTGATGGAATCTGCTTGATATGTAGAATTATTTTTCATATTTTAATTTTAGGAAATTAGATATTTATAACATTTTTTTAAAAAAATAGATGAAAATAAATTCATTTACATATAATAGAACATTAAATAAGCCCTGAATTTAAAAGATTATTTAACGTAATTAACTTAAATTTTTAGATTAACTCTGCACCTATCTTTACTGCAAATTATTTAGTTCTCTTAACCCTATA
>CALSWN010000003.1 GCA_943841085.1 uncultured Candidatus Pelagibacter sp.
CTAGCTTCTATATAAATTCTAAGAATAAAATTTATATAATGTTGAAGTGTGTACGACAAATTTTGGTAACCTTAACCGTCCACACTTCTCTTCTTAAATTTTTACTTTTAAAATAGCTAATTGAGCTTAAAAAGCCCAATAATCCTCGCTAATATATTGATTAAACAATAGTTTTATTGAGAAAGTGTGACGCTTATAAGCTAAAATAAAACTAAATCAAGCATATAGCATTTAAAAAAGTGTATAAATACTTCAATAAATACAAGGTTTTTTTTGATTTTTTGTCATTACTAAATTAATAATTGAAAATTCCAGATGATAATTACTTCAAATAAAATAATAAGATTAATAAAGAAGAATATAGAAATTTCGTTAATTTTTTTATTGCTACTTATGACTATTTTCAGCACTACATTATATAACAATTATAAAAAATCAATTAATGAAAATTACAAAGATGTAATAAATAATATCTATTTCCAAAAGACTATAAATGAAATTTTTAACAATTTAAATCCAAGATACAAAAGTATAAATCATAAAATTTTACAAGGAGAAACTTTTGTTAAAATTTTAAACATTTATTCAGTTCCAAATAAAGAAATTGCTAAAGTTAGAAAAAATTTAATAAATGAATACAATTTAAACAACCTTAAAACTAACCTAAATATAAAATTTACAGTTGATCAATCAAATAATAAAAAAATCACTTCTTTTGTACTTCCAGTTTCTAGAACTAAAAAAATTCAATTAACAAGAAATTTTGAAACAGATTTATTTGAAAAAAAAACAATTATTACAAATTTAAATAGAAAAATTATTTTTAAAGAAGGAAAAATTTTACAAAGCCTATACAAAACTGCAATAGATTTGAATGTTAAACCAAATATAATTGTTGAGTTTGCAAGAATATATGGTTTTCAAGTTGATTTTCAAAGAGATATTAGAAAAAATGATAATTTTCAAATCATGTATGAAGTTTTTGAAGATGATAATGGCAAAATATTTGAAACTGGTAATATTATTTATGCAAATTTAAAATTAAGTGGAGCAAATAATACACTTTATTATTTTAATCAAAAAGGAAGTGAAGGGCATTATGATGAAAATGGTAAAAGTATAAAAAAAGCTTTAATGAAAACACCCATCAATGGAGCTAGACTTTCTTCTCCTTTTGGAATGAGAAAACACCCAATTGATGGTTTTAATAAAATGCATAGAGGAACAGATTTTGCTGCTCCAATGGGCACACCAATCATGGCTTCTGGTGATGGAGTTATTACAAGAGCAAGATGGTGTGGTGGTGGTGGAAATTGTGTAAAAATTAAACACAACTCAACCTATCAAACTGTTTATGCACATATGAAAAATTTTGCCAGAGGAGTTAAAGAAGGATTGAGAGTTAAACAAGGTCAAATAATTGGTTATGTCGGCTCAACAGGAAAATCTACAGGTCCTCATTTACATTATGAAGTAATAGAAAATGGAAAAAAAATTAACTCTCAAAAACTAAAATTACCTTCTGGAAAAATTCTTAAAGGTAAAGAGAGAAAAATGTTTGAAGTTTCAAAAATTAAATTAGATGTTTTAAAATCAGAGCTAATAATTGGCCTTAACTAACTTGCAACAGATTTTTTTTCTGCAGTTTTTTTATCATTTGTTTTAGCAATCTTCTTATCGTCTGTGTCTAATATAGCTTGTTCTACTACTTCATTTTCACTTTTGTTGGAACTTTGATTTTTATCCTCAGCATCAACCGATTTTACAGTGGTTGCTGGTGATGAATTAACCCTATCTATTTTAGCATTTTCCTGTTCATTTTGAATTCTAGTAAAGTGATCAGCATGTTGGAAATAACTTTCAGATAGAATTTTGTCTCCACTTGCTAGAGCTTCTCTTGCTAAATCGCTATATTTTTCTATGAGCTTTACAGCATTATGATTGTTTCTACCTGGGACTCTTCTTTGAAAATTATCATTATTTGAAAATTTAGAACCTTCATTATTATTTCTGAATGTTTGTCTTCTATTATTATTTCTAAATGATGATCTTCTGTTGTTGTTATTTCTAAATGTTACCATATTTTATTTTATTAATTGTTAAATTTTAGTGCTGATTATACAGCGATCATTATTTCCATAATCTTTTATGGCTTTATTAATATAAAAACCTTCATCTTCAAGTATTCCTTTAACTTTATTTTTTTGATTAAATCCTATCTCTAAAATAAATTTACCTTTTCTTTTAATCAGAGTTTTGGCTTTTATTACAAATTCTCTGATTTTTGAAAAACCATCAAATCCACCATTTAATGCTAGTTTTGGTTCAAAATTAATAACATTTTTATCCAAATATTTTAAATTTAACAATTCAATATAAGGAGGATTTGAAACAATAAGATCATATTTCCCAAATCTAAAATTGTCAACACTAGAATGAAAAAATTTTACTCTATTGATTAGGTTTAGTTGTTTTGTATTGAATTTACTAATTTTTATACTTTTCTTTGAAATATCAATTCCCGTTCCATAAAAGTTGGGTCGCTCTTTAATTATAGATAAAAGTATGCATCCAGAGCCAGTTCCAATATCAAGAATTTGTTTTTGAGAATTTTTTGAGTACATCTTTAAAACTTCTTCTACTATTAGCTCTGTATCTGGTCTTGGAATTAAAACATCTTTATCCACATAAAATTTATCTTTCCAAAACTCTTTGTTATTTATCAAATAAGCAATTGGTTCGCCTTTTTTTCTTCTTTCTATTAAATTTTTAAATTTACTTATTTGCTTTGTATTTAAAAGATCTTTAGGATTTAAAATAATATGTTTTTTATCTTTTTTTATTAAATTAGATAACAAAATCTCACAATCAAGCCTTGGGTTGAGTATCTTATTTTTTTGTAAAATACTTATTGCCTCACTTAAGGTATTTTCTATATTCATTTTAGTTAAGATTACTCAATTTTTCTTCTTGTGCCTGTAATGTCAAAGTTTCGATCATTTCATCAAATGCTTCTCCTTCCAAAAACTCTTCTAGCTTATGTAGTGTAAGATTAATACGATGATCCGTTACTCGACCTTGAGGAAAATTATAAGTTCGAATTCTTTCTGATCTATCACCAGTACCTATTTTATTTTTTCTGTCTTGAGATCTTTCTTGGTCTATTCTAGATCTTTCTAAATCATAAAGTCTTGATCTTAAAATTTTCATTCCTTTAGCTTTATTTTTATGTTGTGATTTTTCATCTTGTTGTGAAACTGATAGTCCAGTTGGAATATGGGTAATTCTAACAGCACTATCTGTTGTATTAACAGATTGTCCTCCTGGACCACCTGCTCTAAAAACATCTATACGTAAATCTGAATCATTTATTTTTACATCTATCTCTTCAGCTTCCGGCAATACTGCAACCGTTGCTGCTGATGTATGAACTCTTCCCTGAGTTTCTGTATCTGGAACTCTTTGTACACGATGAACTCCACTTTCATACTTTAAAGTAGAATAAATATTTTTTCCTCTTATTGATGCGATAACTTCTTTTAGTCCACCTGCTTCACTTTGTGACATACTTATTATTTCTAATTCCCATTTTTTTTTATGACTAACTTTTTCATACATTTTAAAAAGATCTGATGCAAATAAGCTTGCTTCTAAACCACCAGTTCCAGCTCTTATTTCTATAATTGCATTCTTTTTATCTGCCTCATCTTTGGGCAATAAAAATAATTTCAATTTTTTTTCTATTATTTCATTTTCTATCTTAAGATCTTTTAATTCATTTTCAGCCATTATTTTAAACTCATCATCGCTTTCAGTATCATTTATGATTTTTTCAAGATCTATTTTTTCACTTTCAAAAGAAAAATATTTTTTTACATCATCAATTACTTCATTCAAATCTGCATATTCTTTTGACTTTTCTGCAAAAAGTTTTTTGTCTACTTCTCCTGATGAAAGTTCTTTTTCCAATAAAGAGTGTTTAGAAATTAGATCTTCAATAGTTTTTAGAGGAATCATTATAATTTTGAATCTAGTTCAGCTGCTTTTTTTTCAACTTCACTAATAACTTTTGATATTATATCTTCTGATAAAACTTTTTCACTTTGAATTCCAGATAAATAAAGCATGTTATTTCCTTTTCCTCCACCAGTAATACCTACATCTGTCAATGCTGCCTCTCCTGGACCATTAACTACACAACCAATAATGGATAAGGTTAATGGAGTTTTTATGTGAGAAAGTTTTTCCTCTAATATCTTTACTGTGTCTATGACTTGAAAAGCTTGTCTTGCGCAAGATGGGCAAGATATTATCTTTACACCTCTATTTCTTAAATTAAGAGATTTTAAAATTTCATTTCCTATTTTAATTTCCTTAACTGGATCATCAGACAACGAAACCCTTATTGTATCACCTATTCCATCCATTAAAAGTGATCCTAGTCCTATTGAAGATTTAATACTTCCTGAAACAAAACTGCCAGCTTCTGTAATTCCCAAATGTAATGGGTAGTCTGTAATTTTCGAGAGTTGACGGTATGCAGCCATAGTTAAAAAAATATCTGAAGATTTAACACTTACCTTAAAATCAAAAAAATCTTGATCTTCTAAAATTTCAATATTTCTTAGTGCACTTTCAACTAAAGCCTCTGGGCAAGGCTCTTTGTATTTTTCTAGAATATCTTTTTCAAGAGATCCTGCATTTACACCTATTCTTATTGAGCATCCATTATTTTTAGCTGCACTAAGCACATCATGTATTTTTTTTTTATCGCCAATATTACCTGGATTAATTCTCAAACATTTTGCACCATTTTCTGCCGCTTCAATAGCTCGCTTGTAATGAAAATGAATATCAGCAACTATTGGCAAAGAAACATTCTTTGTAATTTTCTTAAGAGCTAAAGCAGATTCTTTATCAGGACACGAAACTCTCACTATATCTGCGCCCTCTTCATGAATCTCATGTATTTGTTTAATAGTTGCCTGAATATCTGATGTCAGAGTATTTGTCATTGATTGAATTGAAATAGGATTATTTCCTCCTACTTTTACGTCACCGACATTAATGACTTTTGTTTTTTTTCTATGAATATCCCTAAATGGTCTCAAGCTCATTTTTAATCTAATTTAAATTCTTTATGAAGAACAGCAATAGCTTTTTTAATGTGTTTATTAGAAATCAAAACAGAAATTTTTATTTCTGAAGTTGAAATAACCATAATATTAATATTTTTTGAAGCTAGTGCCTGAAACATTCTATAGGTTATTCCTGGAGTAGTAATCATGCCAACGCCTATAATAGATACTTTAGAAACATTGTTGTCATATGTTATTTTTCGAAATGAAATTTTTTTATTTTGTTTTATAGTTTTTTCTGTTTTCTTTAAATCTTCTGACTTAATTGTAAATGTCAAATCTGTTTCTTTGCTATTTAATGAAATATTTTGCACTACCATATCTACATTTATTTGATTTAAAGATAATGGTTTAAAAATAGAAGCCGCCACTCCTGGTTTATCTTTAACACCAATCATTGTAACTTTTGCATCATTTTTGGTTGATGTAATTCCTGTTATAATTTTATCACTAAAAGCTTTTTTGTTACCTGTTATTAAAGTTCCTTCATTTTTCGTAAAAGAAGATTTAACAGAAAAACTTATATTGTTTATTTTAGCATCTTGAACTGATGTTGGTTGCATAACTTTTGCTCCTAAAGATGCCATTTCTAGCATTTCATCATAGGAGATTTTATCTATTTTTTTTGCTTTATGGTGATTTCTTGGATCAGTAGTGTAAACACCATTTACATCTGTATATACGTGACATGAATATGCATTAAAAAATTTTGCTAACATTATTGCTGATGAGTCAGTTCCACCCCTGCCCAGTGTAGTAACTCTATTTTCTAAATTAATTCCTTGAAAGCCAGTGATAATCGGTATTCCACCAGATCTTATATAATTAGATATTTTATTTTTATTAATCTTATTAATTCTTGAAGAGTTATATGGACCTTCAGTGATTATTGGTAATTGCCAGGACATCCAAGATCTTGTCTTAAATCCTAAGTGCTTAAGTCTACCAGCGATTAATGCACATGATGCCTGTTCGCCTGAAGATAATAAAACATCATATTCAGCCGGATCAAAATTATTACTTAATTCTTTTGTTTTCTTAATTAATTTATTAGTTGATCCACTAATTGCTGATGAAACCACAATAACCCCAAATTTTTTTTTCTTATAACTAGCTATTATTCTTGCTACATTTTTAATTCTATCTATATTTCCTACAGAAGTGCCACCAAATTTTAATACAACAGTTTTCATTGATAATTTAATTTAATTAATATTGATAAAATACAACTTAATTGTTATGTCCACAAGTCATCTATTATGAGCTCAATAAATAAAAAAGAAATAGAAAAATTTTCTAAAATTGCTGAAGAATGGTGGAATCCTGACGGAAAATTTAAACCACTACATAATTTTAACCCTATAAGAATTAAATATATAAAAGATAATATAGTTAAAGATTTCAATATAAAACATTCCGGAAAACCATTAAAAAACATTAATTTATTAGATATTGGTTGTGGTGGAGGATTGCTATCAGAGCCAATGTGTAGACTTGGTGCTAATGTAGTTGGAATAGATGCTTCAAAAAAAAATATTGAGGTTGCTAAATTTCACGCCAAAAAGAATAAACTCAAAATAAATTATAAAGTTGCTTCACCAGAAAAATTAAAAACTAAAATAAAGTTTGATGTAATTTTAAATATGGAAATAGTTGAACATGTCGAAAACATAGATTTTTTTATTGAAAAAAGTTCAAAATTATTAAAAAAAAACGGCCTAATGTTTGTGGCTACTTTAAATAAAACGTTAAAGTCTTATATCTTTGCAATTGTTGGGGCTGAATATGTTTTGAAGTGGTTACCTATCGGCACTCATGATTGGAATAAATTTGTCAAACCCGATGATTTAATAAATATATCAAAAAATAATGATTTAATTTTAAAAAAATTAAATGGTATGGAATTTAATATATTTGATAATAGTTGGAGGGTAAGCGATGACACCTCTGTAAATTATATTTTAAAATTTATAAAAAAAATTAATTAGCTGTATTCTTTATCCAAGGTAACGTTTCTGTTTCTATACCCTCTTCTTTTAAAGCTTTAAGATCTTCTTTCGTTGCTGTACCATAAATTCCTTTTGAGGATTTTTTATTTTTATAGTGTATAGATCTTGCTTCATGGGCAAAGTTTTCACCTACATAATCAAAATTATCCTTAACAAATTTTTGGTATTCCGCTATTGTTTCTTTTGCTTGTTTATATTTTTTATTCAAAATTTTCGTTTTAACATTATTTTTTGAATTAAGTATACTTGGAGACATTAAAGTTTTTTCAATGTTTGATGAATTGCAAATATGACAATTAAGAAATTTTTTTTTTTTTAACCTTTCATATTCCTTAGATGTAGAAAACCAACTATCAAACATAATATCACAATCTTTGCAGGTAAGTTTATATTTGATCATAAATTAACTCCTATAATCACTATTAATTTCTATGTATTCTTTAGTTAGATCCATTGTGTAGACAGTAAAATTTTTTTTACCTAAATTAAGTTCAATATCTATATCAATTTTTTTTTCTTCTCGCATATATACTTCTGCATCACTTTCGATATATGTTTTTGACAATTGACCTTTTTCTACAACCTTTAATGATCCCAATTTTATAGATAGCTTGTTAATTTCAATATCAATACCAGCTTTTCCTATTGCCATTATAATCCTTCCCCAATTAGGGTCACAACCCGATATTGCAGTTTTAACTAAAGGTGAATTGGCTATTGAAAAAGCAATTTTTTTGGCATCTTCATCTGTCTTAGATTTCAAAACATTTATTGTAACTAGTTTAGTTGCGCCTTCGCCATCAACAACTATTCTTTTTGCCAAATTCAATAACACTGAGTGCAAAGCTTCGTCAAAATTTTGAATATTTTTGTCATTAACACTTTTAATTTCTATGTTATTTGCCTTTCCAGTTGAAAAAATTGTGACCATATCATTTGTGCTTGTGTCACCATCACAAGTAATAGCATTAAAAGTTGTTTCGATATTTTTTTTGAGCAACTTATTTAAAATATCATTTGAAAGGTCAGCATCTGTAAAAACATATCCCAAGGTAGTTGCCATGTTAGGAAAAATCATTCCTGAACCTTTTGCAATCCCATATATTTTTATCTTTTTGTTAGCAATTTCACATTCTTCCATTGCAAGCTTTGGCTTTAAATCTGTTGTCATCATTCCAAGAGCAGCCTTCATCCATAAATATTTATTTTGAATATATTTAATTTTATTGACTATTTCTGGTATACAATTCTTAATTTTTTCTGTTGGGTATTTTTCGCCTATTGTTCCAGTACACCCAAAAATGATTTCATCTACTAATATTTTTTTAGGATGATCTTCATCCTCAATTTGCTTTTTTGATAGCTCAATTGATATTTCTTCTGCTATTTCTTTTAAACCTTTATAGCCGTCTGGACCAGTAAATGCATTGGCATTTCTAGTGTTAATTAATAAAGACTTAATTTTTTTTTTTTTTACATTTTGATTCCACTTAATATTTTCCGATACAATTTTTGATTGTGTATAAACTGAGGCATAGTTGGCGCCGTCTCGAAAATAAAACATAACAAGGTCGTCTCTTGGTTTGTCATACAAATTTGCACAAATCGTGGACATTGAAACACCTTCCAAGTGATCTAAGTCCTGAAAGTCATTCATTTTTGACTTAGAAGCTTGTGAGTTTATAAAGTTTTTAAGGTTTAATGGCATGTATTTAAAATATTTATTTAATAATTATATTAAAAGTTATAGTTAACTATATATCAAAAAAATTAAATGCTTAATCCTTTAAATTTCATATCAAAATTTATAAAAACGAGTAACCAGAAGGAACTTGATCGAATATCCAAGATTGTTGAAAAAGTTAACTTTTTTGAAAATACCTTTAAGGATATCTCAAATGCTAATTTTCCACAAAAAACGATAGATTTTAAAAAAAGAATCAATGAAGGGGAGTCTATTGATAAAATATTACCTGAGGCTTTTGCACTCGTAAGAGAGGCCTCTTTAAGAACAAGAAATGAGCGACATTATGATGTTCAAATCATAGGTGGCATAGTTCTGCACGAAGGGAAAATTGCAGAAATGAGAACCGGTGAAGGTAAAACACTAACGATTTGTCTTGCAGCATACTTAAATGCGTTACATGGCAAAGGTGTTCATATTGTTACCGTCAATGATTATCTGGCTAAAAGAGACTCTCTTGAAATGGGTGAGATTTATAAATTTTTGGGACTAACTTCAGGTTTTATAAATAATGGCCAGGACGACTATGAAAGAAAAATAAATTATAATTATGATATTACTTACGCAACTAACAGTGAGTTAGGCTTTGATTACTTAAGGGATAATATGAAATTCTCTAAAGATCAAATGGTCCAACGTGGACATACTTATACCATTGTAGATGAAATAGACTCTTGTTTAATAGACGAAGCTAGAACACCATTAGTTATTTCTGGTGCAGCTGAAAATAAAACTGAACAATATCTTGCAATCGACAAACTTATAAAAAAATTAAAACCAGAACATTATGAAATAGATGAAAAAGATAAAAATATCTTACTTACAAATATAGGAATAAATAAAGTTGAAGAGATATTCTTAAACGCTGGTATTTTAAAAAATAATAATTTTTATGATCCAGAAAACTTAGGTCTAGTACATCATGTTAATCAATCTTTGCGTGCTAACCATTTATTTGAAAAAGGAAGAGATTATATTGTAAAAGATGAAGAATTAAAAATTATTGATGAACTGACAGGAAGAATATTAGAGGGAAGAAGGTTTGGAGATGGTTTGCATCAAGCTCTAGAAGCAAAAGAAAGAATTGCAATACAAGCAGAAAACCAAACTCTTGCATCCATTACATATCAAAATTACTTTAAACTCTACAAAAAAATTTCAGGGTGTACTGGAACTGCAGCAACAGAGTCTCAGGAATTTTATGAAATATATAATTTAATTGTTGTTATAATTCCTCCTAATAAAAAGATGATTAGAAAAGATTGGAATGACCAAATCTTTAGAACAGAAGTAGAAAAAAATAAAGCTATAATTAATAAAGTTGTTGAATGTCATAAGCAAGGTCAACCAATTTTAGTTTTTACTTCTAGTATTAACAAATCTGAAATTTATTCAAAATTATTAAATAAAGAAAATATAAAACACGTTGTCTTAAATGCAAAAAATCATGAAAATGAAGCTGAAATTATTGCAAATGCAGGAAAAATTAATTCAGTAATAATTACTACAAGTATTTCAGGAAGAGGTGTTGATATTCAACTAGGTGGAAAAAAAGGTAGTCAGTCTAATGAAGATCTTTTGATAAATAAAAACAAAATAAAATCATTAGGTGGATTATTTGTTATTGGTACAGAAAGAATGGAGTCTAGAAGAGTTGATAACCAAGCCAGAGGACGGGCAGGTCGACAAGGTGATGAAGGTAATTCAGCTTTCTACGTTAGTTTAGAAGATGACCTAATGAGAATTTTTGGTTCTGAGTCAATGAACAATATCTTGCAAAAACTTGGATTAAAAGATGGAGAAAGCATAGACCATCCGTGGATCAACAAAGCACTTGAAAGAGCACAGCAAAAAGTTGAAGCTAGAAACTTCGATATTAGAAAGAATTTACTAAAATTTGATGATGTCTTAAATGACCAAAGACATGTTATATTTTTTCAAAGGAACTCGGTGATGAATAGTGAAAAAGCTTTTGATTACTCAAATGAATTTTTATCAGAAATTTTGACCCACTTAACTCAATTACGATCTCAAAATATGTCAAAAACAAAAAATAATGAATTTACTAATCAATTAAAGGTTTTGCTTGGAAAAAGTATCATTAATGAAGAATATGAAAATTTGGTTAATTTAAAAGATGAAAATTTTAGGGAAAAAATTAACACTAAATTTTTAGAGTCACGAAATGATAGAGTTAAAATTTTAGGTGAAGAAGAGGCTAAAGAAATAGAAAAAAGAATTTTTTTACAGTGTATTGATTTAAGCTGGAAGTCTCATATTCAATATCTTGAGCAATTAAGACAAGTTATAGGTCTAAGATCTTATGGTCAACGAGATCCACTGGTCGAATATAAAAAAGAAGCTTTTCATTTATTTGAAAGTTTATTAAATAAATTAAAAATTGATTTTGTAACAATCTTAATAAATCTAAAAATAGTCCATCAACAAGAGATTGCAGAAAATAGTGTAAAAAAAAAAGGAATAGAAATCTCTAATAATCCAAAGTGTTTGCTACTTCAAAAAAAAGGAGAAAAAATTTCAAGGAATGAAAAATGTGAAGCAACAGGTAAAAAATTTAAAAACTGTTGTGGTGCCCTATAAAAAAAATATTA
The DNA here is from genome assembly GCA_943841085.1 of uncultured Candidatus Pelagibacter sp. GTDB lineage: Bacteria > Pseudomonadota > Alphaproteobacteria > Pelagibacterales > Pelagibacteraceae > Pelagibacter. The sequence goes on from CALSWN010000003.1 coordinate 11,504, forward strand.
AATAAGTTAACAAGACTATCAATATTGAAGAAGCTATTAAGCTTTTCTTTGATTTGAAAAAACTTTCTATTAACAGATTAAATCTATTCTCTTTCATGCTTAATGTGCTTAAATCATCCATGTGGTTAATAAATCCTTTAGATCTTCCAATTTTTAAAAATTTATTTTTTCTATGGTCCAAAATTTCATCTCTACTTGTATTAAGAAATTCATTTAAATTATTTTCGATAGATTTTCTTACATTGTTCAAAATTAAATCTCTATCTCTATGGGCTCCACCAATAGGTTCCGGAATAATTTCATCAATTACTTTTAATTCTAATAAATCTCTAGATGATAATTTCATTGCTTTTGCGGCATCAAGTGTTTTTTTGGGATCTCTCCAAAGAATTGTTGCACACCCTTCGGGAGATATTACCGAATAAATTGCATTTTCTAACATTATAACTTTATTAGATGATGCTAGTGCTATTGCTCCACCTGATCCACCTTCTCCGATAATGATAGAAAATGTTGGTACACTTAATGACATACAACATTCTATTGATTTGGCGATTGCCTCTGCCTGCCCTCTCTCTTCAGCACCAACCCCGGGATATGCGCCAGGTGTATCAATAAAAGAAATTATTGGAATATTAAATTTATTTGCAAGTTTCATTAATCTTATAGTTTTTCTGTAACCCTCAGGTCTCATCATACCAAAATTTCTTTCCATTCTAGATTCTAAGCTGTCTCCTTTTTCTTGACCTATAACTAAAACTGATTTTTCATTAAATTTTGCAAACCCAGCTAAAACTGACTTGTCCTCTCCATAAAATCTATCTCCCGATAATGGAATAAAATCTTCAAACAAATTTTCTATGAAAAATTTTGCTTTAGGTCTGTCCTCATGTCTTGCAACTAAGGTTTTTTGCCAAGGATCAAGGCTGGAATAAATTTCCTTTAGTTTTTTATCAATTTCATTTTGAGTTTCTGAAATCTTATTTGTATCTACCTCTGATAGACCATCTTGGTTAAATGGATCTTTAAGTTTTTCTATTTCAGTTTCTAAATTTTTTATATCTGTTTCGAAATTTAAATAATTTTTCATTTTATAAGTTGAATTATTAATTAATTACAAAAAAAGGCAATAAAATGTTTTATATAATCAATATCAATGTTTAGTTAATTGGTGTATTTAACATTTGACTTAGTTTAATTAAGGTTTTAAAGTTTATTTATCGGGAGAGTCTATATGTTGTATAGCGCCGAAGGAGCAACCACCCCGGAAACTCTCAGGCAAAAGGACCGATAACAAACATAACACTCTGGAAAGAGATTTAATCTCGCCGACGGAGCAAAACTCTCAGGCAAAAATACAGATGGGGTCAAGAGTGCTATGAAAAAAAAATATACAAAAATAAATAATCTTTCAGTATCAAATGAGTTATTAAACTTTATCAACAATGAGCTTCTTGAAGGTACAAAAATTTCATCTGATAAATTTTGGAAAAGTTTTGATAAATCAGTTCATGAATTGGCACCAAGAAATAAAGAATTAATACAAGTTAGAGAGGATTTGCAAAAAAAAATAGATGGTTGGCATATTAAAAATAAGAGTAATAAAATTGATCTTAAAAAATATAAAGAATTTTTAAGGGAAATTGGATACTTAAAAGAAATTGGTCCAGATTTTAAAATTCAAACAAAAAATGTTGATAAAGAAATAACTAGCATAGCAGGACCTCAGTTAGTAGTTCCTATTATGAATGAAAGATATGCTCTTAATGCAGCTAATGCAAGATGGATGAGTTTGTATGACAGTTTGTATGGAACCGATGTAATCGAACAATCTGAAGATAGTGTATCAGAAAGATATGATCCTCAACGAGGTCAAGAAGTCATAAAATATGTTAGAGAGTTTTTAGACAAGCACATACCTATTGAAGCCACAAGTTGGAGAAATATTTCAGGTTTAAAAATTCAAAATGGCAACCTGATAATCATAAAAAATGATAAAGAATATAAATTAAAAAACATAGAAAAATTTGTTGGTCATAGAGGAGAACGTGACAAACCATCTGGGATAATATTAAAAAATAACAACTTACATATAGAAATAATAATCAACCCAAGAGCTTTTAGTGCTGCTCACGATATTGCAGGTATAAGTGATGTTATTGTCGAAGCTGCCATCTCAACAATTTGTGATAACGAAGATAGTGTGGCTGCAGTTGATGCTGAAGACAAAGTTGTATGTTATCGAAATTGGCTGGGATTAATGAAAGGAACTTTAAAAACTACATTTATCAAAAATGGAAAAAAATTAGAGCGTAAATTAAATCCTGACAGAAGCTACATATCAAAAGATGGAAAAGGTCTAAAATTACATGGTAGAAGTTTGCTATTAATAAGAAATGTTGGACATCTAATGACCAACCCTGCAATTATTTTAAAAGATGGTTCTGAAATACCAGAAGGAATAATGGACGCTTTTATTACAACAGCTGCATGTCTTCATGATATAAATAAAAAAGGTAATTCAAGAAGTGGCTCTATTTATGTTGTTAAGCCCAAGATGCATGGTCCTGAAGAAACTGAATTTACAGATTTAATTTTTACTAAAGTTGAAGAAACTTTAGAGTTAAAAAGATATACTTGCAAAATTGGCATAATGGATGAAGAAAGAAGAACATCTTCAAACCTAAAGGAATGTATTAGAACCCTTGAAAATAGAGTATTTTTTATCAATACAGGATTTCTTGATAGAACTGGTGATGAGATACATACTTCTATGGAAGCTGGTCCAATGATTAAAAAAGGTGACATGAAATCCTCTAAATGGATTGAAGCTTACGAAAATAATAACGTCGATATAGGCCTTCAATGTGGTTTTTCTGGTAAAGCTCAAATTGGTAAAGGGATGTGGGCTATGCCAGATAAAATGGCTGAAATGATGAAACAAAAAACTGGCCACTTAAAAGCTGGAGCAAATTGTGCTTGGGTTCCATCACCGACAGCTGCAGCACTTCATGCTCTTCATTATCATGAAATAAATATTTTCGATAAACAAAAAGAATTACAAAATAAAGACTCGACAAAATTAGATGATCTTTTAACTATACCAATTGCTGATAGACCTAATTGGTCTGTTGAAGAAATTAATTCTGAAATTTCTAACTCCGCACAAACACTTTTGGGTTATGTTGTTAGATGGATTGATCAAGGTGTAGGTTGCTCCAAAGTTCCAGACATTAATAATATTGGTTTAATGGAAGATAGAGCCACTCTAAGAATTTCTTCTCAACATTTAGCCAATTGGATACATCATGGAATTTGCACAAGCAAACAAGTGCTAGAAATTATGAAGAAAATGGCAAAAATCGTTGATGATCAAAATAGAAAAGACAAATTATATCAAAATATGTCACCAAATTTTGATAAATCAGTAGCATTTAAAGCAGCTTGTGATTTGGTATTTCATGGACGATCACAACCTTCAGGATATACAGAGCCTCTGTTACATTTAAATAGATTAATTAAAAAAAGTTAATCAGAGTTTTTTTCAAATCCCAGTTCTATTTTTAAAAGCTGAATATAAAGTTCCATCATCTAGGCTTTCTATTTCTCCTCCAACTGGCAAACCTTGCGCAAGCTTAGAAACTTTTGTATTTGTTTGCTTAAGGCTATCTTGAATATAATAAGCTGTTGTTTGTCCTTCAACCGTAGCACTAGTAGCTATTATAACTTCCTCTATATTATCCTTAATAACCCTATCAACCAAAGAATTAATTAAAAGATCTTCTTTTCTTTGACCAGGCGATGAAATTGTACCACCAAGAATATGAAAATAACCTTTATAGATATTTGAGTTTTCTATTGACCATTGATCTGCAATTTCCTCAACTACACATATCTTGTTATACTTTTCTATTTTATCACCACAATTACTACATCCCAAAGAATTTGATTTAAGAGCACCACATGATTGACACCTGATCACATTTTTATAAACTTGAGCTAGAGTATTTGCCATTGGTTTAACAAGTTCATCTCTATTATTAATAAGCTTTAGTACAATTCTTTTTGCTGATTTTGGACCAAGACCTGGAAGTTTAGCAATCAATTTAATTAACTCGTCTATTTCATTAATTTTTTGCATTTAATTAAAGTGGCCATTTAAAACCTGGAATTCCAAATTCACTTGTGGATTTTGAAATTTCTTCGGAAGTTTTAGATTTTAATTTGGATTTTGCACTATTATGAGCTGCTACAATTAAATCTTCTATTACAACTTTATCCTCTTTCATTACTTGATCCGATAAATCTATTTTTATCATTTCATTTTCACCATTTAAAATAACCTTAACAGAATTAGAACCTGAAACTCCCTCAGCTTGAATACTCTTAATTTTTTCATGACTTTCTTTCATCTTTAATTCTAATTCCTTAGCTTTATCTAAAATTTTTGTAAAATCAGTCATTTCTGTTTTCTTCCTCATTTACTATAACATCAGTCAACTCAGCATCTGAAAATATTTCCAAAATATTTTTGTGAATCGCAGATTCTTTTGTATTTTTAATTAACTCTTTTTTTAAGTTATTTTCTTTTTCTTTTTTTGATGGCATTCCTTTTGTTTTAGTAAGTGTTATTATCCACCTATCTTGTGTCCAGTCATAAAGTTTTGAAGATAAATTTTTTACAAATTCTTTATCTAAATCTTCATTGAATGAAATTTCTATTCTTTGATTTTCAAAACGTACGAGATTGACATTTTTTTCCAACTCATATTTTAATTTGACTTCTTTTTTAAGAGAGCATATTTCTAAGAGATCATCAAAAGAATTAATAATATTATCCCGTTTTTTGTTTTCATTATTTTCTTTTAATGTTAAATCTTTTTCCTGTGCTATATTTTTTATCTGTCCTATTGCTGTCTCTACTTTAGACTTTGTATCAAATAAATCTTCTTCTTTATCTTTTTCAATAGAGTCTTCTTTTATCCTTTTCTTTTCCTCGTATAAACTTTCATAATTAATGTTGCTCATTTTTTTAATATCTTTTAAATGTATCAATCTTATTAGAAACATTTCCATTGATAAATGTTGATTAGATACAATATCGAGTTCTTCAAGCGTTTTAATAGTAAATTGCCAAAACAGTATTAAAGTTTCGTTATTAATTCTTTTGGAAATTTCTTCAATTTTTTTAAACTCGTCATCATTTAAAGAAAAATTTGAACCATCTATGTTTAGTGACTCAATATTTTTAAAGTAATATAAAAGTTCTAAAAAATCATTTATAAAAATTTTAGGCTCAACTCCTTGATCATAAATTTTTCGGTAGGTGTTCAATACTTCTTTTTCTTTTCCTTCAAAGATAAGTAAAAATAAGTCAATTAATTGCGATTTGTCAAAATAACCAAATATCTTTTGTGCTGATTTTAAGTCTAATTCTTTATCTTTGTCTAAAGTTAATAGTGCTCTATCCAATAAAGATAATGCATCTCTAACTGACCCTTCAGAAATTTTCACAATCAATTTTAATGCATCGTCTGATGCCTTGCCTTCTTCTTTATTTTTTATTTCTTTTATAAAATTAAATAATTCTTGGGATTTTATTCTTGATAGATCAAATCTTTGGCATCGTGAAACTACTGTAATAGGAATTTTTTTTATTTCAGTAGTTGCAAAAATAAATTTTAAGTATTTTGGTGGTTCTTCTAATGTTTTTAACAAAGCATTAAATGCTTGTTTGCTTAACATGTGAACTTCGTCAATAATGAAGATTTTATATTTAGCTGTAGTTGGACCATACCGAGAAAACTCAATTAAATCTCTCACATCATCAACTCCTGTTTTACTTGCTGCATCCATTTCTAAAACATCGATATGATTTGAATTTGAAATTGAAGTGCAATTTTCACATTGCTTATCTTTACAAAGATTGTCAATTCCATTTGAACAATTAAGGGATTTTGCAACAATTCTGGCAGTAGTGGTTTTTCCTATTCCTCTAATACCTGTAAAAAGATATGCATTAGGAATTTTGTCCGCTTTAATTGAATTTGAAATTGTTTCAGCAACAACATCTTGACCGATTAACTCGTCAAAATTTGATGGCCTATATTTCAAAGCTAAAACTTTTGTATTTTTATTCATTTTTAAAAGGAGACTAGAACCTGAAAAACTGTCTCTACGACTGCTTCCGTTAAGATCTGGTCGGGTTCAAGCAGCATTCACCTCTAGCCTCCAGAAAACTATTATAACAGTAATATTTTCCAATCTACAAGAAAAGTTTCTTATTCTATTTTTCTCGAAAACTATCTGCTTCAAAAACACCTAGTACGTGAAAATCTTGGCAGTGAAGTCCCAATTCCTCTAATGATTTTTGAACTTTTGGATCTTCGATATGTCCGTCAAGATCACATAAGAAAAAATATGATTTAAAGGAATTTTGTTCAGGATAGCTTTGAAGTTTTGTTAAATTAACTCCATTTATTGCGAAGCCACCTAATGATTGATAAAGAGCAGCTGGTTTGCTTTTTAACTTGAATAAAAAAGACGTAATATACTTTTTACTTCCAAAGTTTGGTTGTTTAACCTCTTTACCCATGATTAAAAACCTGGTTGTATTTCCACTTTCATTTTCAATTTTAGTGGCAAGTATTTCTAAATTATAAATTTTTGCGCTTAATGAAGAAGCAATCGCAGCTTCACTTTTAATCTTATTTTTAGAAATTGCTTCTGCCGACCCCGCTGTGTCAGCTCTAATGTGCTCGATCAATTTATTTTTTTTTATAAATTCAGAACATTGAGATAGTCCTTGGGCATGAGAAAAAACATTTTTAATATCACTTAAGGAGCTTCCAGGTTGTCCTAATAAATTGTGTTCAATTTTTTGAAAATGCTCTCCATAAATATTTAGTCTGTATTTAAAAATTAAATATTCTATTCCTATATTGCCAGTTATTCTATTTGCTTCAGGTATGACTATTAATGAGTCATTTTCAGAAGATGCTCTTAAAAAACATTCATCAAATGTTTTACATGGAACAACTTCAGCATTAGGTTTAATTTCTAGCGCAGCCAAATGTGAGTATGCACCAAAAGTTCCTTGAAAATAAATTTTGCTCATCTCTAAACTTTATATTCCATAATCTTTTTTAAAGCCAGATAATCTTCTTTTGTATCAACTCCGATTGGTGATGATTTTGCTAATACAACATTTATTTTCATTCCACTATCCAGTGCTCTAAGTTGTTCTAGTTTTTGTTCTATTTCATTTTTCGTTTGCTTTAATTTTACAAACTTTTCTAATGCACTTACTTTATAGATATAAATTCCGATATGGTGATAAATATTTTTATAATTTTTAGATAAATTATCTCTAGTAAAATTTATAGCCGAGGCAAAACTATTTTTGCTTAAATCATTTTTTGTAATAACCTTAACTACATTTTTATTATCTAACATCTTGTTATTTTTAATTATAGACGCTAATGTAGCTATTTCTGTTTTACTGTTGATCATAAAATCATTAAGTTTAATGATATCCTCTTTATTGATATTTGGTTCATCCCCTTGCAGATTTAATATGTAGTCTACATTTTGCATTTTTAATTTTTTGAAAGCTTCAAAAATTCTATCAGTCCCAGTTTTATGTTCACTTCCAGTCAAAATTCCCTTTCCCTTGTTTTCAATAACATCATTAAGTATTTCCTCATTTTCTGTGGCTACTATCACATCTCCAATGTTTGTTTGTTCAGCTTTTTTAAAAACATGAGAAATAATTGATAAATTATTGATCTTTAAAAGTGGCTTTCCTGGTAATCTTGTAGCCGACATTCTTGAGGGGATTAATATTAATGTTTTTGTCATTATAAATGTACTAACTTTATGCGTCCAACAGACGCAAAATTATAATTTAAAAAATAAGTATTTTTTTTAATTATCATGTTATATGTCCAAAATAATATTTTTAAAATGGATTCATTTGAATTAAATAAGATCATTGCCGCAATCTTAATGGTTGCTCTACTTGTAATTGGATTAGGCAAAATTACAGATAGTGTCTTTCATGTAGAAAAACCAAAGAATCCTGGTTATGCGGTTGAAGTAGAACAGGTAACAGCTAAAGTCTCAGGAACCAGCTCAGAAACTATTGAAGCAAAAGTTGATATATCTGCAATAATGTCACTTGGTGATGTTGCAAGTGGTGAAAAAATTTTTAAAAAATGTGCTGCTTGCCACTCTATTAAAAGTGGTGGTAAAAATAAAATTGGTCCAGCATTGTATAATATAGTAGGTAGAAAAGTTGGTGGAGTTACTGATTACAAGTATTCTAAAGCTTTAGCTGAATATGACAGAAATTGGACATTTGAAGAATTAAATGGTTTTTTAAAAAAACCTGCTTCATATATAAAGGGAACAAAAATGTCTTATGCTGGTTTAAGAAAAGAAAAAGATCGAGCTTCTGTGATTAAATATTTAAATCAAAACAGTGACAGTCCAACTCCATTACCGTAACTTACCAAAACAATACAACAAAATACTTTTCTGAACATGAACTCTATTCAGTGCTTGCAACCAAACTTTAGATTTTTTTCCTAAAAAAATATCTTCTGAAACTTCTGATCCTCTTGGCAAGCAATGTAAAAAAGTTGCATCTTTTTTCGCATAACTCATTAATTTGGAGTTAATTTTAAAACTTTTGAAATCTTTAATTTTTTTTGTTTTATCAACTTTGTCATTTAGCGAAATTACTTTATCTGAAAAAATTACATCTGCATTTTTTGCAGCTTTTTTCGCATCATTAAAAATGTTAATTTTTCCTTTATTTGTCTCTATCCAGTCCATTACAAATTTTTTTGGTTTATAATTTTTGGGACACCCAATGTTTAGATTAAAAGAAAACTTAATTGACGCTGCAATTAAACTATTCAAAACATTATTGGAGTCTCCAATCCAACAAATATTTAATTTTGAAATATTTTTCTTTTTAATTTCTTCAACTGTAAATATATCTGATAAAACTTGAGTTGGATGCGATGATGGACTTAATCCATTAATAATTGGGATGGTTAAGTACTTGCTAAAATCTTCAATTTTTTTATCACTATCAGTTCTTAACATAAAACCATCACCGTAAGTTGATAAAATTTTTGCAGTGTCTTCCAAGCTCTCCCCTCCTTTTCCTAAGTGTAATTCATTGACTTTAATATTTATTGTTCCACCTCCTAATTGTTTTATAGCAAGATAAAAACTCAACCTTGTTCTTGAACTGGGTTTTTCAAACATTTGAATAAGTAACTTTCCTTTTAATGGATTGTCTTTATCTTTATCTAATTTATTAAGTTTTTTTCTTTTTATTTTTCTGATTTTTGCATCTTCTATTATTTTTCGTAGATCTGATGCTGGAATATCTTTAAGATTTATAAAGTGTTTCATCTTACTCTAAAATCCTTGCACACTTTTCTTATAGTTTTTAATGCCAAATCTATTTCTTTTTTTTTTACAGTAAGGGGTGGTAGTATTCTAATAACATTCTCTGCCGCTCTAATTGTGAGTAATTTATTATCCATTAATTTTTGTATAAACTTTGCTTGATGATTAAATAACTGCAGACCAATTAAAAAACCTACGCCTCTTATTTCTTTAATAATTTTTGGAAATTCTTTTTTTATTTCATTCAGTTCATAATGAAAATATTTTGATAAATTCCTAATATTTCTAAGAAATCCTTTTTTAAAAATTTGATCTAAAACCGCATTTCCAACTGACATTGCAAGAGGGTTCCCACCAAAAGTTGAACCATGGGTGCCTGCTATCATTCCAGATGCTGTTTTTTTATTCATCAAAACTGCGCCAAGTGGAAAACCACCCCCTATACCTTTCGCTATTGGCACAATATCGGGTTTAACTTTTGAGTTATCAAATGCAAAAAAATTTCCAGATCTTCCTATTCCACACTGAACTTCATCTAAAATTAATAAAATATTTTTTTGATTACAAATTTTTCTAAGCTCTTTTAAACACCAATCGGGCACAACTTTAATACCTCCCTCTCCCATGATAGTTTCAATCATTATAGCTGCTGTATTTTTTGTTATAGATTTTTTTAATGATTTGTGATTTCCAAATTCAAAATGATCAAAACCTTCAACTTTAGGACCAAAACCCTCGGTCATTTTTTTTGAGCCACTTGCAAAAATTGCAGCTAAAGTTCTGCCATGAAACGAATTTTTTACACAAAGAATTCTATTTTTTTTTGGTTGGCCAATTGAATAAAAAAATCTTCTTGCAACTTTAATTGCTGTTTCTGTTGCCTCTGTTCCAGAATTTTGAAATATAACATAATCTGCAAAAGTTTTTTGAGTTAATTTTTTAGCTAATTTTTCTCCTTCAGGGATTTGAAAAGCATTTGACACATGCCAAACTTTTTTTGCTTGTTTTTTTAACGCATTTATTAAATATGGATTAGCATGTCCAAGTGAGTTAACTGCAATACCTTGAACAAAATCTAAATATTTTTGACCGTTTGTTGAGTATAAGAAGCTTCCCTTTCCATATTTAAATGAAATTTTTTTTCTATTATAATTTTTTGCTAAAGCGCTCATAAATTAAGATTTAATTTTATAACCTTTTTTATAAAGATAAAATGCTACATACCACATTGTAAGGCTTAGTATTGTTAAATAAATTAATCCTACAGTTATTGATCCATCTGAATTACCTAAAAAACCATATCTAAATCCATCTATCATATAAAAAAATGGATTTATGTGGCTAATTGTTTGAAAAAAAACAGGAAGTTTATCTATAGAATAAAAAACACCAGATAAAAAACTTAACGGTGTAATAATAAAGTTAGTTACTGTCGCGGTGTGATCAAATTTTTCAGCCCAAAGACCTGCAATAAAACCTACACTTCCTAATATAAAAGCAGCTAAGAAACCAAAAATAAAAATAAATAAAATATTGCTTATGGGTACCTCAACTATTAAAGAAAAAACAATTATTGAAATTAATCCAATTAAAAAGCTTCTTGTAATGGCTGCTAATATTATCGCCATTGAAACTTCTAAAGCAGATAAAGGTGCATAAAGCATATCAACAATATTACCTTGAATTTTTCCAATCATTAAAGATGACACAGAATGACTAAAAGACTGAGTTATAATGCTCATTGCAATTAGTCCTGGTGCTAGAAAACTTATAAAGGAATATCCAAGGACATCTCCTCTATTATTACCTAATGCAAGAGATAATACTGACAAAAATAACAAACTTGATACAAGTGGAGATAGCAAGGTTTGCTGCCAAACCGCCATGAATCTATTACATTCTTTTAGCCACAAGCTTTTAAAGCCAATCCAATTTACCAAGCCAAAAGTTTTAACTTGAATTTTATATTTTTTATTTAATTCAACCATAAGTAATCATATATAAATATTATAATTAACTGTGTAAAAACCAATAATATCTGTTGTTATTTTTTATATCTTGTGTGTATCTGTATATAGTTATAAATATAAATTAATACACTAAATATAGATTATGAGCTGGAATGAGGAAAAAGTTGAAAAATTAAAAGAACTTTGGGGCAAGGGAAAAACTGCAAGCCAGATTGCTGAAATAATTGGAGAAATTAGTAGAAATGCAGTTATTGGTAAGGCCCATCGACTCAATCTTTCATCTAAAATTAAAACAAGAAATGCTTCTGTAAGTCAAAATTTAAATGTTCAATCCGAAGAAAACAACTCGAAACAAAAAAGAGTAAGAAAAAGTAAGTTTAAATCTTTACTTATTGAAAAAGATTTTGAACCAGAAAACCCTAAAAAATTGGAAGAACTTGATGAAAGTTCTTGTAAATGGCCCATCGGTCATCCTGAGGAAGAGTCTTTCTATTTTTGTGGCAGATCTTCTCTAAAAGACTTTTCATACTGCCGTCTTCACATACTTTGGGCTTATCAGCCAAAAGGTAAGAAAGATGAACAACCTTCAGATGATAAAGAAGAAGCTACACAATATATTGAAAAGAAAGTTAGTACTGCCTAAAATAATCTGAAGTAATATTTATTTATTTCTATTTTTTCCATTAATACCTCTAATTAGAGACTTTACTATTAAAAATGAAAAATTTAAAATATCAAAATATAAACAGTATTAATTATCATCAATTTAATTATACAATTTTGTAAAAAGAATTCTATTAAGAATTAATGTTATTATACTTTTTTGTAGAAAACTGACCACCTTCTCTCCACATATGGCTATATTTTTCTACCTCTTTATCAAATTCTCTAGAGCTTGGAACTCCTATATCAAAATTAGTTTGATATTTTTTTGAGGAAATATTGTCATACCGTAAAAGGGTAAGTTGATCGACTGTCAATAATGGTTTTGGAAATAATTGAAATAATTTTGCAGAAATACTAGCAATAAAAAATGGAAGGGGAATTAGTGGTCTGCTCTTATTAATTAGTTTTAATAGTTTTTTTAAAATTTCTTTCAAAGAAAGAACTTCTGGTCCTACACACTCTATTATTTTTGAACACATGTTTTTTGAAATAACATGATAAATTACATCTGTTAAATCAGAACAATGGATTGGGGTAAATTTAGTACTACCATTATAATAAAGAGGAAAAAATGGAAGCCTACTTAACAAGGTCATAAAATTGGTAGTAAAATTATCATCAACGGAATAAACTACTGAAGGCCTTAATATTGTTGCTAGAGAAAAATTTTGTTGAATATTTACTTCACCTTCTAGTTTGCTTTTTGCATATTTTGAGTCAATTGCTTCATTTATGCCTAGGGCAGACAAATGAATAAATTGCTGTATTTTATATTCTTTGCAAAGCTTGGCTAATAATGATGGAAAAATAGAGTGAATATTCCTAAAGGTATTACCATTACTGCTTTCAAAAAGAATACCAATCAAATTAATACAAATATCTGTTTTAGATAAAAGTCTTCTAATTTTTGTCTCATCAAAAATATTAGCTTCAACAATGTCAATATAACCAGCATTGGCTTGGGTTTTAATCACATACCCTTTTTGATGAAGGTTTCTAGTTACTACTGTAACTTTATAATTATTTTTGGTTAACTTTCTGATCAAATGACGACCTATTTGGCCTGAACCCCCAAAAATTAAGACACTTTTTGATAATTTCATATATATATATTTAAAAATGAATATTGATATTAAACTTCACAAAGATGATCTACCAGAAGATTTAGATTTAGGCAATATTATAGCAGTCGATGGAGAGTTTATGGGGTTGAATGTTAAGCGTGATCCCCTATGCCTCATTCAAATATCTAGTGGAAAATCAGATGCCCATATTATTCAATTGAATAGATCAAATTATAATGCACCAAATCTAAAAAAAATTCTTGCGGATGAAAATATAACAAAAATATTTCATTATGGCAGAGCTGATATGGCACATATAAAATATTATTTAAAAACTGAGACTAAAAATATCCTAGATACAAAAATTTGTTCAAAGTTAGCAAGATCATATTCTGACAGTCATTCTCTTAAAACTCTTATTAAAGAGTTCATTAATATCGATGTGAGCAAACAATTTCAAAGCTCAGATTTTGGAGGAGAATTATCACCGGCTCAACTTAAATATTGTGCTAATGATGTTATTTATTTGCATAAAATTCATGAAGAATTAGATAAAATTCTTGTGAGAGAAAATCGTATTAATTTATATAAAGATTGTCTAAAATTTTTAAAAACTAGAGTTGATCTTGATTTAGCTTTATTTAAAGAGGACATCTGGGCACACTAAATGAAAAAAAAAAATCATAAAGATATAGCAAAAAATGTAATTGATCTGGAAATCAAGGCATTAAAAAATTTAAAGAAATCTATTAACAATTCATTCAATCGAGCTGTAGATGCGATTACTAAATGTCAATCTAAAGTAATTTTATGTGGTGTTGGTAAAAGTGGATTAATAGCAGCAAAAATTTCTTCAACATTATCATCAGTTGGAACACCTTCCTTTTCTTTGTCTGCAAACGATTGTTCTCATGGAGACTTGGGCAGTATTACTAAAAAAGATTTGCTGATTTTAATTAGTTATTCAGGAAATTCTGAAGAGTTAAAAAATATTATTAAATATGCAAACAGAAATAAAATTGTATTAATTGGAATAGTTTCTAAGAAAAATTCATTATTATACAAAGCAGCAGATATCAAACTTTACATTCCAGAAGTTCAAGAAGCTGGTCTAGGAATTGTACCTACCTCAAGTACAATTAATCAATTAAGCATTGGAGACTCCCTAGCAGTTGCAACATTGAACAAAAAAAAAATTAGCAAAAAAGACTTTAAAAAATTTCATCCATCAGGAAGCCTTGGCGCAAAACTTAAAACTGTTGAAGATTTAATGTTAACAAAAAATAAAATTCCATTTATTAATGAAGAGTCAGATATGAGAAAAGCCTTAAAAGTTATCAGCCAAAAAAACTTAGGAACCTTAATAGTTAAAAATAGAAAAGGGAACACAAGCGGGATTATTACTGATGGAACAATAAGACGGGCTAATGAAAATAATAAAAATCTTCAAAAACTAAAAGTTAAAAAAATTATGACTAAAAACCCGATTAGTGTGGAGCAAGATATTTTATGTGAAAAAGCTTTAGAGATAATGAATACTAATAAAATTACATCCCTATGTGTTCACAAAAAAAATAATAGATCACGAACCATTGGGATTGTACATGTTCATACGATCCTCGATGCAAATATTCAATAAATGAATAAAAAGATAGTTATTCAAATAATATTATTTTTAATCATTATATTGCTTATTGGCTTATTTTTTTTTGAAGTTGAAGACAAACAGTCTGCAAAAAAAAATGCTGGTCTCCCAACAGTTTCAAATGAAGATTTTTCTAACTTAATTGAAAATATAGAATATATTTCAAGTGATGAGATTGGAAACAAATATATTATCAAAGCTTCTCATGGAGAAATCCTAAATGAAAATAAAGAACTTATACTTATGAATGATGTATTGGCTAATATAAGTTTTAATAATAATGAAAATATTACAGTTACTTCAAAAAAAGCTTTTTATAATACTGTTAGTTATGACACTGAATTTAAAGGCGATGTATTTATTAAATATGCAGATCATAGCATTGCATCTGAAAATGTAGACATGATATTTAAAGATCAAAAAATAAAAATATACAATGAAATTAAATATAATAATTTAAACACTGTTTTATTAGCCGATGTTGCTGAAATAGACTTATTAACAAAAAATTTAAAAATTTATATGAATCAAAATAAAAAAAAAATTGATTTAACATACAAAAAAAATGGCAATTAAAACATTTAGAATTAAAAATTTTAAAAAAAATGTTCAAGTAGCATCTTTAAAAAATATTACTTTATCCTTTGGAGAAAGAAAAATATTAGACAAGATAAATATTGACATTTATCCTGGAGAAATTTTAGGGCTACTTGGTCCAAATGGTGTTGGGAAAAGTACTCTGTTTAACCTGCTTATAGGCCTTTTAAAACCAGATTCTGGTCAAGTATTTATTAACTCAAAAAATGTAAATGATTATCCTATTTATTTAAGAACGAGAATGTTTGGTTTAAGTCTTGTGCCACAATATGGTGGTTATTTTTGGGATTTAACTTTAATAGAAAACTTTAAAGCCATAGCTGAAATTGTAATTAAAGACAAAAATCAAAGACAAACTAAAATTGAAGAGTTAATATTTAAATTTGATCTTGATAATGTCAGAGAGATAAAGGCTCGACTACTTTCTGGTGGTCAAAAACGTAAACTTGTCATTTGTTTGGGGTTGTTAAGTAATCCAAAAATTTTGTTATGTGATGAAATTTTTTCTGCTCTAGACATTTTGTCAATACAGATGTTAAAAGAAATTTTAATAAACCTTCAAAAAGAACAACCAAATATGTCCATAATAATAACGGAGCATCAGGCTGCTGAGCTTTTAAAAATCTGTGATAGAGCAATTATTCTCTCCAAAGGTAAAGTCATAGCAAAAGGTACCCCAACAGAATTATCAAATAATCAAAATGCTAGATCAGAATATTTTGGAGACTCATTTAAATTTATTTGATATGTCAAAATTTTTATTAATTAAAAATAAAATACAACCCTTCGATAAAAAAATTACGGTTAGTGGAGATAAAAGTCTTAGCATTAGATGGGTCTTGCTTGCCAGTCAAGCAACCGGAAAATCAAAATGCTATAATCTTTTAATGTCTGAAGACGTTCTTGCGGCACTGGCTGCTATAAAAAAACTTGGGATAAAAGTCAAAATATACCATAACTATTGTGAAATTAACGGCAATGGCATTAATGGCTACAAATATAAAAAAAATTTAACAATCAATGCAAAAAATTCTGGAACTTTAGGTAGATTGATATTGGGTTTATTAATTAAATCGCCTCATAAAATTAGATTAATTGGAGATAAAAGTTTATCTAAAAGAGATTTTTCAAGAATTACTGTACCTCTCAAAAAATTTGGTGCCCAGTTTTTTTATCATAAAAATAAGAATAAGTTACCTCTTTCAATATTAGGTTCGAAATTTTCAAAAAACATAAATTATTTTGAAAATAAAGGCTCGGCTCAATGTAAAAGTAGTGTAATGCTCGCTGCACTCAATACACCAGGAATAACATCTATAAAAGCAGCAAAAAGCCGTAATCATTCAGAACTTATTTTTAAATATTTAAAAATACCAATAAAGATAAGGAGAACTAAAAAATATGATTTTATAAAAGTTAAACAACCCAAAAAAATAGAAGCATTTAATTATCAAATTCCAGGTGATATCAGCTCAAGTGCTTTTTTTATGGTGCTTACAATTCTTACTGAAAATTCAAAATTACTTATTAAGAATGTTAACATAAACCCCTCAAGGACTGGGGTAATCAAGATATTAAAAAAAATGGGCGCTAAAATTACACTCAAAGATCAAAAAAAATATAAAGGTGAAAAAATTGCTAACATTTTAGTTGAAAGCTCAAATAAACTTAAAGCAATAAATTGTCCTTCAAAATTTAATAGTAGTGCAATAGACGAATTCTTAATTATTTTTTTAGTAGCCGCTCGAGCTAAAGGAGTTTCATATTTCAAAAATATCTCAGAACTCAACCAAAAAGAGAGCCCAAGACTAATTTGGGGCTCTAAAATTTTGAATATGATGGGCATCAAAACAATTTTGACTAATGACTCAATCAAGATATACGGTCAACCTGATTTAGTAATCAAAAAAAATATTACAATCAAAAATTATTTAAAAGATCATAGAATTTTTATGATGAGTACTATTGCGGGCTTAACCAATAACGGAGTTTTTAAAATTCATGATAAAGATTCTATAAATACATCTTTTCCTTCTTTTTTAAAAATTATTAAAAAAATAAATAAT
>CALSWN010000004.1 GCA_943841085.1 uncultured Candidatus Pelagibacter sp.
TGACGCTAGTAAACCACTTCAAGAAGCATTACCAGGTTTTAAACCAAGCAAGCCAGTTGTATTTTGTGGATTGTTTCCAGTAGATAGTTCAGAGTATCAAAAGCTCAAAGATGGTTTAGCTAAATTACAACTAAATGATGCTAGTTTTTCTTTTGAAGCAGAGTCTTCTTCAGCGTTGGGATTAGGTTTTAGATGTGGTTTTTTAGGACTTCTACACTTGGAAATTATTACTGAAAGATTAGAAAGAGAATTTGATATAAATTTACTAACAACTACACCGGGCGTTGTTTATAAAGTTTATTTAAATAAAGGTGAGGTAATTGAATTACAAAATCCTTCAAGTTTGCCTGAGCCAACATTAATTAAAAGTATTGAAGAGCCTTGGATTAAAGCCACAATAATCACTCCAGATCAATATCTGGGTGCAATTATTAAAGTATGCCAAGATAAAAGGGGAATACAAACAAATTTAAGTTATTCTGGCAATAGAGCTGTTTTAAATTATGAGATCCCATTAAATGAAGTAGTGTTTGATTTTAATGATAGACTAAAATCAATGACTAGTGGTTACGCAAGCTTTGACTATGAAATTATAGGTCATAGAGAAGGCGATTTAGTAAAGCTAGGGATATTAGTAAATGCAGAACCAGTTGATGCACTTGCAATGATGGTGCATAAAGATTTTGCTCAAACCGTAGGTAGAGAAGTTTGTGAAAAATTGAAAGATTTGATACCAAGACACAACTTTATGATACCTGTGCAGGCAGCGATAGGAGGAAAAATTATCGCAAGAGAAACTATCAAAGGATTTAAAAAAGATGTTTTAACCAAAATTCATGGTGGCGGAGCACGAGATAGAAAAAGAAAATTATTAGATAAGCAAAAAAAAGGAAAAGCAAGAGGCAAACAATTTGGTAAAGTTGAAATTCCTCAAGAAGCTTTCATAGGTGTTTTAAAAATAAATAAAGAAAAATAAAATGCTAAAAATAAAATTAATTTTATTTAAATTAAAAAACTTTATCATAATCATAAAATCAAGATTAAAAAAAAAAGAAATTATATTAAGATATAAAAAAAATAAAAAAAATTTTGAAACATTAATTGAAGGCAAAATTTTTACTCAAAAATGGTTTTTAAATAATTTTGAGATTTTTTTCAATTATTTGCCAAAAGAATTAAATAAAAAATTTTCATATTTAGAAATAGGGTCTTATGAAGGTTTATCTGCATTAAATATATTATCAAATTATCCAAATGCAAATGTAACAACCATCGATCTTTGGGATCTAAGTAACACTAATTCAGAGTCATTAGATGTAAATTTTGATGAAGTGGAAAAAAGATTCGATGAAAATTTAAAAGAATATAGGTTTACTAAAATTAAGAAAGACTCTGTTGTAGCGTTACGAGAACTTCTAAAAAAAAATATTTTATTCGATATAATTTATATAGATGGGTCACATAATGGAGAAGACATTTTAAGTGATGCTTTAGAAAGCTATAAATTGTTAAATACAAACGGAATTATAATTTTTGATGATATTGTAAATGCAAATAAAAATATAAGCGTTCAATCATACAAAGGTTTTGAAAAATTTTGTGAAATACACAGCAACAAATTACAAATTCTATATTTAAAAAATATAGCTGTAGTCAAAAAAATCAAATAATATGAATAGTCTTATTATCAAATCCAAATTAACCGACAAATTAAAAAAAAATGATATTCAAAATATATGCAAATTAAAAAATAGTCATTGGAAATATGGAATTAAATCTCAATTAAAATGGTTTCAAATGAATATGAAGGATAAAGATATTCACAATTTAGCATACATGAAAAGAAAGTTAGTTGGATATGTTTCATTAAGAAAAAGAAGTTTTTTTTATAACAAAAAGAAATATACATACTTATACTTTGATACCCTAATTGTATCAAAAAAACATAGAAGACTAAATATTGGGCATAATCTTTTAAATTTAACCGTTAAAGTAATTATTAAGTCGAAACTACATTCAATGTTGATTTGTAAAAAAAAAATAGTTTCTTTTTATAAAAAATACAAATGGAGAGAAGTAACACAAAATAAAAATAAAATATTTGATCATAAATATTCAAAAAAATTGTCAATGATGTGCATTAACAGAAAGCAAAATACTATAAAAAAAAATACGAAATATTATATTTTTAGTTAGTAATTAATATTTTAGGGAGAAAAATTTATTAATTAGTAAAGATATTTTGTTAATTTCATTTCTAGTCATATCTGAAAAAAGTGGCAACCTAACAACTCTACTGTAGATATTTTCAGTTATTGGAAGTTTATATTTACAATATTTTTTGCCCATTTTAGATTTGTGAAGAGGTACATAATGAAATGTAGCAGCTACTCTTTCATTTTGAAAAAGTTTTTTAAACTGATTAGCAAGTTGAGTGGTTTTAAATACGAATCCTAAAATATGGTAAGCGCTAGAAGCTTTTTTACTAGACTCTATAAGGTAAAATTTTTGAGTATTTAGTTTTTGAATTACTTTTTTAAAAGTAAACCAATTTTTTTTTCTAATACTTTGTATTTTTTTAATTTTTAATAATTGTGAATAAAGTAGTGCACAACTAAGTTCAGGAGCTCTATATTCCGAACCAAAATCAACCCAACTATAAAATCTTTTATTATTTTTAGAAGATATTATTTTCTTTTTATAGTTTTTAATAAATATTTTTCTATTAGTCCCTTTATCTAAAATGCAATTAGCTCTTTCAATTAATTTATAATTATTGATTGAAATACACCCAGCTTGACCACCAACTATATTTTTTGTTTCATGAAAACTAAAAACACCAATATCCCCAAAAGTTCCTAAAAATTTATTTTGATATTTACCTAAAAATGCATGGGCTGCGTCCTCAATTAAAAAAATTTTTTTTGATTTAGCGTATTGTGATATTTTTTTTATCTGACACGCATTACCTGCATAATGAATGACATAAATAGCTTTTGTTTTTTTTGTCGTTTTATTTTTAATGTCATCATAGGAGATATTTAAGTCATGAGGATTTATTTCTACAAAAATCGGTTTTGCACCTCTTAAGACTATTGCATTCGCAATTGAAACAAAGCCATAAGATGGTAAAATCACTTCGTCACCAGGTTTTAAATTAATTAAAATTGCAGATATTTCTAGTGCAGCAGTACAACTATGAGTTACTGCAACAAATTTAGACTTTAGATGTCCCCTTATTATTTTTTCAGATTTTTCCTGGTAAAATCCATCTGTAAGTATTTTTGATGATAAAACATTTTTAATATGTTTTAGATCATTTTTATCTAAAAATGGTTTAGTTATAGGTATCAATTTAATATCCAATCTTTATATAATTCAAGGTTTTGTATCAAATATTGAGGGTAATTATCATCTATTATTGTTTTTTTAAGTCTCAAATTTCTACCAAAAGGATCTATCAAGTTATCAATATTATTCTTTATGTTGTCTAAATCTTTAAATTCTTCCTTATTAAACTCAGTATGAGCCATATTTTCAATCTTTTTAGATATCTCATCGGGTGTCATTAGATATGTAAAATGCCAGCCTCCATTTTCAATTAATTGAATACTCTTTTCTTTGTCAATTCTCCAAAAAGGGTAGTTGATATTTTTTTTTTTTAAAATTCTAAAATCAAAAAAGGATTTTAAATGTTTTTTTTTACAAATTCTAGATCCAGCCCAGTCTCCATTACCCTCATCTACACCAAGAATATTTAGTTTATAATAGTACATATTTTGAAGAAATATACCAAATTTAAAATTATTTTTTTTAAAAAGTGGAATTGTTTTGGGATTAGGAATTTCATCTTCATCTGAAAATATTATCAAATCCTCATCTTTAGCATTGGTAATACCACTAAACAAATTTTCCATCTGAATTTTAAGCAAATGATAATCTTTTTTTCCAGTGATTTTTATGTCAGGTAAATCATCGACTTGAATGTATATAATCTTTTTTCCATATTTAGATAAAAAAGTTTTATCAAAATTATATCCTTTATATTGACCTGTGTGAGTTTTACTAGCTTCACAAATCACAAAATAATCTACATGATCTTTGAGACTATTATAACGTAAATCAAATAGCATATTTGCATTATAGAACGTTATGCAATCAAAAATTTTTACAGTCATTAATAAATTTTATTTGTATCAAAATAAGTATAGGGCCAATCTAAAGTTTTTGAATTTTCTTTAAACCAAAAAGGTAGATATCTTTCAGCTAAAAAACCATAAATTCTTTTTTTACCATACGTATCCAAGTTAAATTCTTTGAATATTTCTTCGCATTTAAATAACCAATCGAAAATTTTAGAATAAAATGCATCTAATAAGTGAAAATTTTTACAAATAAATAAATTATGAGGGTTAAATTCATGACGGTTTAAATAATTATGAAACTTATTTTGTTCGTTTGCCTCTAATAATTTAATAGCATTATTGAGAAAAAATTCTCCATGGTTAAGATTAAAATGATCTTTAATTGTACATTTATTAATTAAAAGCGAAGGTTTTTTCAAAATGTATGAAAAATTATTTTTTAAAAGTTTCATAAATTTCTCTTTACCCAAATTTATTGGTTCAGCTAAAATACAATCATAATTATTCCATTCATCAGGCACTTCTTTTAAAATAGAAAGACTCAATTCATTCATATTTTTTGGTGAAAAAGCACTTTTATTTATCCAAAATCTTCTATATGTGCAAAAACCAATCCATTGATGTTTTTCTGTATTTAATGAGGGATCTTTCCATAGTCTATAATGAAAAGAATATTCTCCAAAATTCTTGTTTTTGATAGATATATCGTTATCAAATTTATCATTTATCCAATTTTTATTAAAGTGATTTTCACCCAAACCCACAGGTGTCAAATTATTTTCATTAAAAAAAGAATAATTTTCATCGTAAATAGAAATGCAAAAAATTTTCATATTAAGATATATTTATATATGTAATAGGTAGAAATAAATAAATTAAATGTAATTTCAATAAAATTAAACTAATATTCTTTAATCAGGAGAGATGGCCGAGTGGTTTAAGGCGCACGCTTGGAAAGTGTGTGTACTGTCAAAGGTACCGTGGGTTCGAATCCCACTTTCTCCGCCAAAAATTTAATCAGCGAAATTTAAATCAACATCTTTAAATCTAGAGTCCGCGGGCTGGTCTAATGGATGAGGAATTTTAGCTTCATTAGATAAAATATTTTTTGTTCTTGTAAATGTCATTTCAATTTGAGTGGGATCGTTATTTGAATTGAGATATTCTGTTCCTAGAGGATTTTGTCCATGCACGTGACATAAAGATAAATTAAATTCATTTATAAAATTTGAAATTATTTTTATGTTAAGATCAACGTTGTGAAATTCAATAACTAAACCTGAAATTTTTGTTTGATATTTTAATATATCATTCAAGATTCTATATTCAGAACCCTCAATATCAATTTTTAAAAAAACAGGATATAACTGAATTCTATCTATTATTTCAGAAAAATTTATCTTATTTACTCCTATGCCTATTGAAGATTCATAATGAATAATTTTATTAGCAAAAAATTTTTTATAATCATTATATAAAAAAATATTATTTACAGTAGTTTTTAGTAAATTTTTATTAAATAAATTTTTTATTTTAAATAAATTGATAATATTTTTTCGTGAAAATTTTTTAATACTAGAATATTTAACAGATGGATCGTAACAATGTATTGGACAATTTTTAATTTTATGAAAATGTTTTTCAAAAGACCAATCATAAGATAATCCAAAACTAATTAAACTTTGAGCAAAATTTAATGAGTCTTTTTCAACAAGATATCCACCATCATTATCTTTTCCTAGCCTTATTAAATTGTACTCATTTTTAGGTTTAAAAATTTTTGGAAGCATAATACACTAGTAAAGTATCACGAATTAATATTTTCTAAAACCTAGAATTTATTATAAATGAACAAAATTTTGTAAACTTACTTTAAATAATAGTTAAAACTTTAGTCCACAATATTTCAATAATCTGATAATGGTATTCCAAGTCTATCTTTCTTGGATAGAATTGGTTTTTTTATTGGCCATTTTATTTTTAGATCTTTATCATTCCATTTCAATGTGACTTCACTTTTTTCGTTACGATAGTTTGTGCACTTATAATATATAATACAATTCTTAGATAAACACATAAATCCATGGGCAAACCCTTCAGGTATAAATAGAGAAAAATCAGAATTTTGATTAATTTTTATTGAAAAATGCTTTCCATAGGTTTTTGAATTTTTTCGAAGATCAACCACAACATCTAAGATCTCTCCATGTGCTACGGTTATTAATTTTGCTTGAGGTTTTATTTTTTGTAAATGTAAACCTCTTAAAGTATTTTTTTTTGAATACGACAAACAATCAAAAATAAACTTCTTTTTAAGAATTTTTGACCTCTCTATTTCTTTAAAAAAGCCTCTGTGATCTTTATAAATATTAGTTTTTACAATTACTAAATCTTTTATTTTAGTTTTAATTAGTTTCATTTTTAAAAATTCTAAGTATTTTTTTTTCTAAGTTTTTAATCGGTTTCCATTTAGGTAGAATCTTTAAATTATTTTGATAGTTAGATATAGTAGATTTATTTAAATATTTCACTTTAATCTTTTTGTTTAAATTTTTGTTTAGAGATTTTATTAAATTATTTACCTTTATATTATACCTATTTTTAATACAGTATGACCCTGATTTTATATTATTATTTAATAAAATCATAACCGAATTAATTATATCATCCGTATGAATTATGTTGAGGGACAATTGTTTAGAAATAATTTTAGTTATTGTATTTTTTTTATAATTGTTAATTATTGTAGGTAATAGTTTTTTTCTATTATCATTGTCACCAACACTTTCATAAAATTTTATATTATAAAACTTAGTTTTAGCATTAATATTTGAATAGTAATTACCTATCATCTCAAATGCATTTTTTGTTGCAGCATAAAAATTTTTTGATACTAGTTTTTCACTGTGTGCATGTTGCATCATACTGCCAAAATTAATAATTTTTTTTGTTTTGTTGCTTATAATGTCATAAATTATAGTTGGAAATAATATGTTAGAATTAATGAAGCTCTCTATTTGATTATGTAAATGATGGTTGCTATATAAGGTTGCAAAATTTATAAAATAATCAGCATTAGTATCTTTTAGCTTTATAGAAAGTTCTTTATTATTAGAAAAAAAAATATTCTTATATTTCTTTGGATATAATGTTTTTAATTTTTTTATTTTTTTATTTTTTTTATTTTTACTTCTTAAAATATCAATTACAGAATAATTTTTTGATAGAGCATATAATAAAAACTTATAACCTATAAAGCCAGTCGAACCAGTTAAAAGTAAAGTTTTTTTCCTCAAGATTTATAATTTTTTTAAATAGTTACCATAATCACAATTTCCGTAAAAATTAATATTTTTTAAAATTGTTTTTTTATTAATCCATTTTTTTGATAAAGAAATTTCTTCCAAACATGCAATTTTTATCGATTGAACTTTTTCAACTGATTGCACAAATGATGAGATATTTGTCATGTCCTCGATTTTTCCTGCATCTGACCAAATAGCACCTCTTCCAATGTGTTCGTAATGTAAATTACCACTATTTTTATAAATATTTAAAATATCTGTTATCTCAATCTCTCCTCTTTTTGAAGGTTTCAATTTCTTTGCATAATCAATAACTTTATTATCAAAAAAATACAAACCAGTAATTGCATAATTTGAGATAAATTTTTTTGGTTTTTCTATTATCTTTTTAATTTTATTATTTATTATTTTTGCAACACCAAAGTTTTCTGGTGTTTTAACATTTTTTAAAAAAATTCTGGATCCAACAGTATGTGTCAAAGATTTTTCAAGTTTATCAGTTAAACTTTGTCCATAAAAAAAATTATCTCCAAGAATTAAAGCTACATTGTCTTTTTTAATAAAATTTTTTCCCAAAATAAAAGCATCAGCAAGTCCTTTTGGTTTTTTTTGAATTTTGTATTGGATTTTAATACCAAATCTTTTTCCATCACCTAAAAGTGATTTGAAGTTTTCTATTTGACCAGGATTTACAATCATTAAAATATTTTTGATGTTAGCGAGCATTAAAATGGATAAGGGATAAAAAATTAAAGGTTTATCGTAAATAGGTAATAATTGTTTATTTACAGCTTTTGTTAAAGGACTTAATCTTGTCCCTGTTCCACCTGCTAAAATAATACCTTTCTTAATCATAAAAATTAAATTACTCTAAATATTGTTGACGACCAAGATATAATTTTAGTTAATATCATGCATCAAGATTTAACATAATAATATTTATAAGCTTGGTATAATATAGGGTTAAGAGAACTAAATAATTTGCAGTAAAGATAGGTGCAGAGTTAATCTAAAAATTTAAGTTAATTACGTTAAATAATCTTTTAAATTCAGGGCTTATTTAATGTTCTATTATATGTAAAT
>CALSWN010000005.1 GCA_943841085.1 uncultured Candidatus Pelagibacter sp.
TGGTCCAACCCTGCTTTGATAACTCAATATCCAATCTAAATTAACATTATCCAATTTCTCAACTATTTTTTTAACTGATTGTTCTACTTGCCATTGATAAGGGTCTCCTTTTTTAATGTTTTTTTCCGGTAAACCATGAGCAGAGAAAATTAATTTAAAATTTTTGAGGTTTTTGGTTTCGCTTATTATTTGATTAGTGTGAGCATTGATAAAATTAAGATCTGTGGGATAACAACAAATTGTGCTCGTTTTAACTTTGTAATTGTTTTCTTTGCAGACATCCTTCCATTCCTTAATTGAAGATCCTGATGTAGCGGCAGAATATTGGGGGTATAGGGGCATTAGAATAATTTCATCTGGATTATACAATTGTACGTTTTTAATTACAGTTCTGGCTCTTGGATTCCAACATCTCATTACAATAAAGCATTTATATTTATCCTCTGTTTGCGTCTGGTTTAATTTAATTTCAAGAGCATTAGATTGTTCAGCGGTTAGCCTTAGTATGGGTGATGACCCGCCAAGTTCTGCATATATTTTTTTAGCTGTTGGAGCTCTTCTGTTCGAAATAAGTTTTGCTAAAGGGTATCTTAAAAAAGTTGGTAAATTTAAAATAGCTGGATCATTAAATAAATTAAATAAGAAAGGTTCAACGTTTTCAATTTTATCAGGACCACCAAGATTAAATAAAATAATCGCTTTTTTCATTTAATAGTCTTTTACCATTTTAACCAAATAATCAACCATATTAGGATTTGTTTCAGGGAGCACACCATGACCTAAATTAAAAATATAAGGATGATCTTTAAAGATGTTTAAATATTTTGCAGTTTCTTTTTTTAAATTCTCAGTATCAGTTAGTAAAACTTTAGGATTAAGACCACCCTGTATAGGTATATTGATACTTTTATATACATTTATAGGATCAACATCGTAATCAATATTAATTGCATCAGGTTTAACAATGTCACAATAACTTTTATAATTTTTTATACCTCTTGGAAAACAAATTACAGGTATATTTAACGATTTAATATAATTAACTAAATTTAAAGTTGGTATATAAACATAATTTGGTAGATCTTTCTCTTCTAATAATCCTGCCCAACTGTCAAAAATCTGAATAACAGTAGCTCCGTTTTTTATTTGATGGGTAATGTGTAATTTTAAAAATTTTTCTATAATTGCTAAAAGTCTATTTATTAAAAAAACATCTTTAAAAAAATCTTTTATTAATTTTTTTTTCGGTGAGTGTTTATTAATCATGTAAACTAACAATGTCCATGGTGCACCAACAAATCCTATTAAATTTTTATCTTTTATTAAACTATTTTCACTTACTTTCTTGAGTGATTTGTAAATAGGATATAACTTTTGTACAAAATCAATTTCATCAATTTTGGACATTTGTTCTATATTTAATTCTCCTAATAAAGGACCAAAATTTTTTTCAAATTTTACTTTTTGATTTAATCCATGAGGAACCATTAAGATGTCTGAGAAAATTATTGCAGCATCTAAACTAAATCTCTTAAGAGGTTGCAGAGTTATTTCTGAAGATAAGGTTTCATTTAAACATAGACTGACAAAATCTGGGTTTAATTCTCGTATTTTTCTAAACTCTGGTAGATATCTTCCTGCTTGTCTCATTAACCATATTGGCGTATTAGTTGTTTTTTTATTTAATATAGTTTCTTGAATGGGTGTCATAATAATAAGTAAATATTAATTATAGTATTTGTTATATAGCCTGTGAATAATGTTAATTAATTATTTTACACAGTTTATACATTATTTCTTAACAATAAATATTTAACAAAAATAAGGTTTATTGTTTAATTTAACACTTTATTTAATATTATTAAATTAAAAGTATATTAATAATTAACATGTTTATTAATGTTCATAAAAAGCAAGTTTTACATGAAAAAAATTAAAAACAACTCAATCATAAAAAATGATAAAAATTACACAACAATATTAACATTTTATTCATGAGCAATACATATCAAATATATTTAATATCGGACTCAACAGGTGAAACTTTGGATAGGGTTTTTTTAGCCATTAAAGCACAATTTAAAAATATTGAATATGAAGTTAAGTCTTATTTTTTTACAAGAACAGAGAATCAGGTTATTAAAATTATTGAAGAAGCACAAAAAAATAAAAGCTCAATTATTTTATATACAATAGTTGATAGCAATCTTGCAAAATTTTTAGCAAACAAGAGTGATGAAAAGAAAATTCCATGTTTTGGGGTTCTTGGTAATCTAATTCTAAGTTTTTCAAAGCTTCTCAATCAACAAGCATCACACGTCCCGAGCGGACAACATGCACTTAATGAAGAATATTATGAAAGAATAGAAGCTATTCAATTTACAATGAATCACGATGATGGAAACTTGGTTGAAGAATTAGACAAATCCGATTTAATACTACTTGGTGTCAGTAGAACAAGCAAAACACCAACATCTATTTATCTTGCAAACAAAGGATTTAAAACTTCAAACATACCTCTTATAAACGAAACCTCAATACCCGAGAGTTTAAAAAAAAATCCCAACATGGCATGTGTTGTTGGTTTAACAACAGAAGCTGAAAGATTGGTTGATATTAGAAAAAATAGAATGATGACACTTAAAGAAAGAGAAAACACGAATTACACTGATATTGAAAAAATTAGGGATGAGGTCAATAGTGCAAAAAAAACTTTTTCAAAATATAAATGGCCAACAATAGATGTTACAAGAAAATCAGTTGAAGAAGTAGCGGCTTCAATAATTAAAATTCACGAAATATACAAAAACAATGCTTAATAAAATCGTACTAGCTTCTAAAAGCAGAGTTAGAAAGAAAATTTTAGAGGAAAATAAAATTAATGTTATAGTTGAACCTTCAAATGTTGATGAAGATAGTGTCAAAAAAAGTTTGCTGAAAGAAAACGCTTCACCCGAAATTATTTCCAAGAATCTTGCCGAATTAAAAGCTAATAAAATAAGCTTAAAAAGAACTGAAGAATTAGTGCTAGGGGCCGATAGTGTTATAGACCTTAAGGGTAAAATAATTTCAAAACCAATAAATAGAAAGAATGCCCTAGAAATATTAAATGACCTAAATGGTAAAACACATCATCTAATAAGTTCAGTTTGTATATCCCGTAAAGGGTCTATGATATGGAATTACACAGATAAAGCATCATTAACTATGAAAAATTTTAAAGAAGAAGAGTTAAAAGCTTACTTAGAAAAAATAACTGATGAAGATTTGTATGCCTATAATGTCTATCAAATCGAAGGTGAAGGTAGATCGTTATTTGCTAATATTGAAGGAGATGAGGATACTATAATGGGTTTACCAATTAAAAAAATTAAAAAGTATTTAAATAATTATAAATGAAAAAATATTTAGTCATAGGAAATCCGATTGAACATTCTTTATCACCCATAATACATAACTATTGGATGAAAAAATATAATTTAATTGACAGTATTTATGAAAAAAAAAAAATAGAAGAAAAAGATTTAAAAAATATAATTGAAGATGTTCGTGAGGAGAAAATATGTGGTGCAAATGTAACAGTGCCCTTTAAGAAACTTATAATACCATTTGTAGACAAATTAACTAGCGTTGCTGCTGAGGCTCAATCAGTTAATACGATTTATAAGTACAAAAACAAAATTATTGGAGATAATACAGATATAGAAGGATTTGAAAGAGCACTAAAATTTATTAATTTTGATTCAAAAAATAAAACGGTTTTTATTTTAGGTGCTGGTGGAGTTGCATTATCAATAATTTTAGCCTTGAAAAGACTAGGTGTTAAAAAAATTTTTTTAAGCAACAGAACAAAGAAGGAGCCCCAAATTTTAAAAAAAAATTTTAAAGAATTAGAGATAATAGAGTGGGGCAAAAGCCCTCAATTTGACTTAATAATTAATGCAACGAGTTTAGGTTTAAATCAACACGATGTTATCGAACTACAATATGAAACATTTGGAAATAATAAAGTATTTTATGATGTTATTTATAATCCAGCTAAGACAAATTTTTTAAAGAATGGAACAAAAAAAGGGAATATAACAGAAAATGGCAAGATGATGTTTATTTATCAAGCTCAATTATCATTTAAAATTTGGACAAATATAATGCCTGAAATTGATAATGAAGTGATCAAACTTTTAGATTTATGATTAGAATTGGAATTTTGGGAAACATTGGATCAGGAAAAAGTTATGTAGCTAAAAATTTTGGGTATCCAGTATTTAATGCTGATTCTGAAGTCATGGAACTATATAAAAAAGATAAGAGAATTTTTAAAAAGCTAAGAAAAGTACTACCAAAATATATATATACTTTCCCAATAAATAAGAATGAAATCATTAAGGCCATATTAGCAAAAGAATTAAATTTAAAAAAAATTATTAAAATTGTTCATTTTGAAATAAGAAAAAAGATGAATATATTTTTAAAAAAAAACAAAAAGAAAAAAATTATTATACTTGATATTCCACTTTTGTTGGAAAATAAGCTTAATAAAAAGAACGATGTTTTAATATTTATTCATGCGCAAAAATCAGAGATCCTTAAAAGATTAAGAAAAAGAAAAAATTACGATTTAAGATTAATAAATAAATTTAAAAAAATTCAACTACCACTTAAATACAAAAAGAATAAATCAGATTTTATTATAAAAAACTTTTTTAATAAAAAATCAATTAAAGAAGATATAAAAAAAATTTTAAAAGAGATCTTATAGATGAAAGATGTAGTATTAGATACCGAAACAACAGGTTTATCAGTCCAGGATGGACATAGGGTTGTTGAAATTGGATGTATAGAACTTGAAAATTTAGTGCCTACAAAAAATCAGTTTCATTGCTATTTAAATCCAGAGAGAAAAGTTTCCGAAAAAGCACTTAAAATTCATGGATATACAGATGAATTTTTATTAAAACAAAAAAAATTTTCCGAGGTTGTAGATGATTTTTTAAACTTTATAGAAAATAAAAATTTAATAATTCATAATGCGGAGTTTGATCTATCTCATCTTAATAATGAACTAGCATTGCTAGGTAAAAATAAAATTAATGAAAAAAATGTAATTGATACTCTAGCTTTAGCTCGTGATAAATTCCCTGGTTCTCCAACTAGTCTTGATGCATTGTGTAAAAGATACAGAATTGACAACTCTAAAAGAACAAAACATACAGCTTTGGTAGACTGTGACTTACTATCAAAAGTTTATATTAATCTCCTAGACCAGAAAGAACCCAAACTTAACTTTCAAACTCAAGAGAATATAGATTTAAATATCAGTTCAAATAAAGATAAAGTTTATCATAAAAAAATCATTACACCCTCTCCAGAAGAATTAAAACTGCATAAAGAATATTTAAAAAATAAAATGAAAAAAAATTTTTTCTAATTTATTCTTTGTTTATACAGCTCAGTAAAATCTATTTTTTTTTCAAATTTAATTCCAGGATAGCCAGAATTATGAAGTAAGTTTAAAAATGCTTTTTCTAAGTTTGGATAAATTTTATTTTGAACATCACATAATAAAATTTTTTCTAAATCATTTTTATTTTTGATTTCTTCATTGATTTTAACAATCGAAACATAAACTATCTCAAAATAAGATTTTTTTTCATTTATCTCTTTATCTTCAAATTTTAAAATTGTATTAACTTCAATCATTTTGTTTTTTAAAGGTTTAGAATTAATATCAATTTTTAACTGATACTTAGAAATATTTTCTTTTACAAATATATAAC
Source organism: uncultured Candidatus Pelagibacter sp. (assembly GCA_943841085.1). GTDB lineage: Bacteria > Pseudomonadota > Alphaproteobacteria > Pelagibacterales > Pelagibacteraceae > Pelagibacter. Next base: position 5,778 of record CALSWN010000005.1, read on the forward strand.
TTTCTATATCTGGAGTTTCACTAGACATATCTTTTATAAATTCAGCTAATATTTCAAAATTTTCTGTCATTTTCATCCTCTATATCTTCAAATTCACCATTAATAAAATCTTGATTTTTGTTATTAGATTTTTTTTTAGAAGATACATTTTTAAATATCAGTTTCCTAGTTGGTGGAAAAATAATTAATAACCCAAGAAAGTCTGTTGCAAAACCAGGTAAAATTAAGAGCATTGCTGCAAAAGCCAAAGCAGCACCAGAAATAATTTCATAAATAGGAAGTTCGTTTTTAACCATTTGGGACATACCAGCTCTTAGAGTGTTAAAGCCTTCATATCGAGCATAAAGAATACCAAAAAAAGCAGTGAGGAAAATGAGCAATATAGTATTAAAAGCTCCAATTTCAGAGCCCACCTTAATAAATAAATATATTTCAACAGTTGGAATGGCAATTATAAGTAAAAAAAATGTGTTCATTTGTCCTTATCTTAAATTGCTAGTTGTAATTAATCAACATAGTAAATATTATTAAAATATGAATTATAGTTTTGAATATATCGATATCATTCTTTTAGCGATGATCGCAGGTTTTATTTTTCTTCGTTTAAGAGGAATACTTGGAAAAAAAACTGGATTTGAAGGGAAATTGCCATCTCAATTTAAAGAGGAATTTAAAAAGTTTGATATAAAACCAGAAAAAGTAAATCAAACTTTTGATGAGGAAGCCCAAAAAGATTTTTTAAAAGGAGCTAAAATTGCTTATGAAACAATTATTACTGACTTTAGCGACAGTGATAATAAATTAGTTGCTAGTAAGCCTCTTTTGGGAAAAAAAATTTATAACCAATTTCAGGTAGCTCTTAAAGATAGACAGGCAAAAGGAAATTATGCTGAAATAACTTTTATAGGTATAAAATCAGCAATAATAAAAACACATAAAAAAATAGAAAATAGCCTAGAGGTTACCGTAGAATTTGTTAGTGAAATAATTACTTGTATAAAAGACAAAGAAAAAAAAATTATTTCAGGTGATGATGAAAAAATTAAAACAGTTCATGATACTTGGGTTTTTTCAAAAGATGTTAATTCACCTAACCCTAATTGGCTATTAATAGATACTCTCACATAATTGACAAAGAAGATTTCAGATAAGGATAAAAAAGATTGGGAAAATTTTTTATCAAGTAGAGAAAAAATACCAAACAAAGAACTTGATTATAAAAAGAAAATAAGAGAAGAAAAAATTAAAAAAATAGACCTTCATGGCTACACTCTTGAAAAAGCAAATACAGCCATAAATGATTTTGTTACTAAAAGTTTTAACGAAAATGTTACTAAAATTATTGTAATTACTGGAAAAGGCCTCCGTTCTAAAAATATTGCTGACCCTTTTTTATCAAAAGATTTAAGTATTTTGAAATATTCAGTTCCAGAATTTATAGAAAACAATAAAGATTTAATGAAAATGATTATAGAAATAACAGATGCAAAAATTGAAGATGGTGGCAGTGGAGCTTTTTATGTTTATTTAAGGAATAAAAATAAAATTAAATAATGAACAAGGTTAAAAAAAAATTAGATAAAATAACAAATGTTATACAAAGAAAAATAAAAATTATAAAAAAAAGAAAAGTAAAAAAAAAAATTGATAATTTTTTTGAATGGATTAAGGGTGCAGAATTAGTTGAACTTAAATCATGTGATGTAAGAGAAGATCCTGTTCGTCCAGAACTAGACATTGTTTTTAGAAGAAGTTATGGAAGAAAAATTTACGGTGTTAAATATCAAAAAGAAATATGTGCTATTATGTGTTTTGGTTTTACTGATGAAATACCAAAAACAGTTAAAGAGTTAGATTTGATGACTAGGGATGCCTATTTAAGAAGTGCTCAAAGAGATCAGAATATTGGAAAAATAGCAATCGCATACACTGTTTGGTCAAAAAAAAAAGGTGGAGGGAAATTGATTGTTAAAGAGGTGCATAAGATGATAAAAAAATCTAATTATTTGAATAGATTGATTACTCTTTCTCCATTAACTGAGATGGCACGAAACTTTCATTTAAATAATGGAGCAACCGAACTTCAAGTAAATGATGAAACTCAAAATTTTGAATACAAGATATAATTATTAAAGAATAAATTTTGATAGATCTGTGTCTTTTACAAGCTCATCTAGGTTTTGTTTTACATATTCATCATCAATTATAATCTTTTCACCAGACCTATCTGTAGCAGTAAAACTAATGTCGTCTAAAATTCTTTCAATGATAGTATGTAGTCTTCTAGCACCTATGTTTTCGACAGTAGAATTAACTTCAGAGGCTATATTGGCTATTGCATCAATACCCTTCTCAGAAAATTGTAGTTCCACATTTTCAGTTTTAAGAAGAGCAACATATTGTTTAATTAAACTAAAATCAGGCTCTTTTAGAATTCTTTTAAAATCATCACTTGTTAAAGCCTCAAGCTCAACTCTTATTGGCAATCTTCCTTGTAGTTCAGGCAATAAATCTGATGGCTTTGCAAGTTGAAATGCTCCTGATGCAATAAACAAAATATGATCCGTTTTGATTGGACCATACTTTGTGCTAACGGTTGTACCTTCTATTAAAGGAAGTAAATCTCTCTGAACACCTTCTCTTGAAACATCACCACCAACTCTGTCAGCTCTGCCGGAAATTTTATCAATCTCATCTAAAAAAACTATACCATTATTTTCAGTTGAGTTTTTTGCAGAATTTATAATTTTATCTTCCTCAATCAATTTGTCAGACTCATCATTTATTAAAATTTCATGAGACTCTTTTACTGTCATTTTTCTTTTTTTTTGTTTGTTACCAACTGACTTTCCAATCATTTCTCCGATATTTATCATACCAATATTAGCACCTGGCATTCCTGGAATTTCAAATGAAGTTTGAGAGCCACTATCATTTACAGCTATTTCAATTTCGTTATTATCTAAATCTCCATCTCTTAATCTTTTTCTAAAACTTTCTCTTGTAGCAAGACTAGCTTTGTTTCCAACTAGCGCATCTAAAACTTTTTCTTCTGCTAATTTTTGTGCCTTTGAATAAACTTCTTTTCTTTTTTTGACTTTTTCCATCGCTATTGCAATTTCAAGTAAATCTCTAATAATTTGCTCAACATCTCTACCAACATAACCAACCTCAGTGAATCTTGTTGCTTCTACCTTAACAAACGGCGCCTCAGCTAATTTTGATAATCTTCTTGATATCTCTGTTTTTCCAACTCCGGTTGGCCCCATCATTAAAATATTTTTTGGTAAAACTTCATTTTTCATTTCGCCCGTAAGAGCCTGTCTTCTCCATCTGTTTCTTAGAGCAATGGCAACAGCCTTTTTGGCTTTTTTTTGTCCAACAACATATCTATCTAATTCAGATACAATTTCTCTTGGAGAAAGAGAACTAACTAAAGATGAAGTTTTTTCATCTTTTTTTTCTTTTGGAAATTTTGTAACGTTTGATTTTTCCATTAAATTTTTTCTATTTTAATATTGTTATTTGTAAAAACGCAAATTTCAGAAGCAACTGTAATAGATTTCTTTGCAACATCTTCAGCACTTAAATCAGTATCCATTAAAACTTTAGCAGCTGCTAAAGCATAGTTACCACCAGAGCCTATGCCTATTACATTTCCTTCAGGCTCCAAGACATCTCCTGTACCTGATATAATATAACTATTTTCTTTATCACCGATAGCCATTAATGCCTCTAATCTTCTCAAGTATTTGTCAGTCCTCCAATCTTTGGCTAATTCAACGGCAGCTCTTGGAAGATTACCAGCATGTTTTTCAAGTTTTGCCTCAAGTCTTTCAAATAATGTTAAAGCATCAGCAGTTGATCCTGCAAAACCGGCTACTACTTTTCTTTTTTCTATCTTTCTAACTTTAGCAGCTGTGCTTTTTATTACTGTATTGCCCATACTTACTTGACCATCACCAGCCACTACGACTTCATTGTTTTTTCTAATAAGCACTATTGTAGTCATTAGATATAGATGGATATTATTTTTTATTCTTCAAGTAGTTGATGACTAATATTGATATTACTTATTAATCTTTGTATACCTTTTAAATATATGGCTAGAAAAGGAAAAGTATCAAGAAAAACAAAAGAAACCAGCATTAGTGTTGAGGTCAATATTGATGGCAAAGGTCAATATAAAATTGATACTGGAATTGGTTTTCTAGATCATATGCTAGAGCAACTATCAAAACATTCACTAATAGATATTAATTTAAAAGCAAAGGGAGATACTCATATAGATCTTCATCACACAACAGAAGATACTGGTATAGCAATAGGTGAAGCTTTAAAGAAAGCCCTTAAAAATTATGCAGGAATCAGAAGATACTCTCATGCTATGATTCCAATGGACGAAACATTAACAAGGGTTGCGATTGATGTTTCAAATAGACCTTATTTAATTTGGAAAGTTAATTTAAAAGTAGAAAGACTTGGAGAAATGGACACGGAATTATTTAAAGAGTGGTTCCAGGCATTTTCTCAGTCAGCAGGAATAACATTGCATATAGAAAATATTTATGGAGACAACAGTCATCACATTATTGAGTCTTGCTATAAAGGTTTGGCGAGATCATTAAGAACAGCTTTAGAAATAGATACTAGAAATAAGAAAAGCATACCTTCAACTAAAGGTTCTTTATAAATTTAATGAATGTCACAATTGTTGACTACAACTCTGGCAATATAAGCTCTGTAATAAATTCTTTTAAAGAAGTTGCTAAAGATAAAGTTAATATTGAAGTAACATCAGATTTAAATAAGATTAGATCAAGTGATAAGGTGGTATTGCCAGGACAGGGATCATTCAAGAGCTGCGTTGATGCTTTGAATAGTATAAATGGCCTAGTTGACACACTAAACGAATTTGTAATCAATCATAAAAAACCTCTTCTTGGAATTTGTGTTGGTTTACAGATGTTTGCAGATATTGGTTATGAAGAATCTGAAACTAAAGGCTTGGGATGGATCTCTGGAAAAGTATCAAAAATTGATAATCAACAAGGAAAATATAAACTTCCTCATATTGGTTGGAATGAAATTGATATTGTTAAAAAAAGTCAAATATACAAAGATATAAAAAATAAGTCTCATATGTATTTTGTACACAGTTATGAATTTATTCCAGAAGATAAAAGTGTAATCTCAGCAACAACAGGTTATTCATCAAAAATTGTTTGTTCAGCTGAAAAAGAAAACCTTTTTGGAGTCCAATATCACCCTGAAAAAAGTGACAAAGTAGGATTAAAAATAATTGGTAATTTTATAAATTTATAGAATGAAAATATTTCCTGCCATAGATATTAAAGATAAAAAATGTGTTAGACTAGTTAAAGGAGACTTTGATAATAAAACTGAATATGAAATGTCCCCAGTAGATCAAGCTGAAAAATATAAAGATCATGGCTTTAAGAATTTGCACATTGTTGATTTAGATGGAGCTTTAATTGGTGAAACAGTTAATTTAGATATTATTCAAGAAATAGTGAGTAAATTTGATCTTAAAATTGAAATTGGTGGAGGCATAAGAAACCTTGAAAGTATTACAAAATATACTGATGCTGGTGTTGAAAAAGTAATTTTAGGAAGTGCTGCAATTAAAGATAAAAATTTTTTAAAAGAAGCTTGTAAAAAGTTCCCTAACAAAATTGCCTTAGGTCTTGATGCAAAAGATGGATATTTGTCAGTATTTGGCTGGAAAGAAAATTCAAACCAATTAACTTTGGACTATCTAAAAGAAGTTAATGATTTTGGTGCAAGCAGGTTAATTTATACAGACATTAATCGTGATGGAATGAAGCAAAGTCCAAATTTTGAGGAAACATCTAAAGTTGCTGATGTTGCAAGCTGTCCAGTGATTATTTCTGGTGGAGTGTCTTCAATAGAAGACATTAAAAAAGCAAAGAAATTAAACAAGAATATTGAAGGTATAATAGTTGGCAAAGCTATCTATGATGGTGATATTAAATTAGAAGAGCTTGTGAAAGAAATAGATGCTTAAAAAAAGAATTATACCTTGTCTTGATGTTAAAAATGGTCGAGTTGTTAAAGGTATAAACTTTGTAGACTTAAAAGATGCAGGAGACCCAGTAGAGCAGGCTAAAATTTATAGTGATGGTGGAGCAGATGAAATATGTTTTTTAGATATTACTGCTTCCAATGAAAATAGAGACACAATTTATGACGTTGTTGAAAGAACATCTAAAAAATGTTTTGTGCCCTTAACAGTTGGTGGAGGGGTTAGAAGTATTGAAGATATTTCAAGATTACTTAACTGTGGAGCAGATAAAGTTTCAATTAATACAGCAGCAGTACAGAATTCAGCAGTAGTTATAGAAAGTTCAAAAAAATTTGGATCACAGTGCATTGTTATTGCAATCGATGCAAAACTAAATGGAGATAAATGGGAGGTGTTTACTCATGGTGGAAGAAATAACACTAATATTGATGCTATTGAATTTGCAAAGAAAATGGAGGATAGTGGAGCAGGCGAGCTGTTAGTTACCTCTATGGATAGAGATGGAACACAAGTTGGTTATGATATTAATTTAATGTCTAAGATATCATCTAAAGTAAATATTCCACTAATAGCATCTGGAGGTGTTGGTAATTTAGATCATTTAGTTGATGGGATTAAATTAGGGAAAGCTAGCGCGGTCTTAGCTGCTTCTATATTTCATTTTGGAAAACACTCAGTGCAAGAAGCTAAAGAATATTTGGACTCAAAAGGAATTCCTGTTAGGATCTGAGTTTAAATTATGGTTAATACTAAATTAAAATTATTATATATCTTACTACCTTTATTTGTTTTTAAGCCACTATTGGCAGATGAAAGCTGGTATCAAACTGCTGCAAATCTTCACAAAGAATGGGCCAAAACTTATCATTCCGTAAGTGACCTTGAGAGATATACCAATATTCATAAATTAGTAATTGGTAAAGATGTAGAATTAAAACCAGGCAAGGTTTCTTTTCCAGGTTATCCAAACCAGGTTTCATTGAAAGCAAAAATAAACAATGGTGCGATGGCAAAAGTTATTGGTGCTGCAGACTTTGCTTACAATGGTGAAGTATTTAATTCATTCACAACTGATTATTCTAAATGTTTAAAGAAGGATAAACAAAACGATTGTACCCATCACTTTGGAAGTGTTCGTACTGAACTTGTATCAAAAAGTTCTAAGATGACCTTTACTGAAGGGACAGAAAAATGGATTAATTATGCCATTATGCCAGCTAACAACATGCTATTTCCAAAAAATCATGAAAGAAAATTTACTGTTGGGCAATGTCATCCGAAAGGACACAAAATTACTTGGATGATGACAATCCAAAAAGCAAATTTAGTTTTAACTCAACAATTTTCAAGTTTTAAAAATAATGATGAGTGGAAACCAACTAGTATGGAAAAAAGAAGAATTCTTAAAAAATTCAAAGTTAATGAAAATTATGGAACAGACAGTTGGACTAATATTAGAATTAATTTCAAAAATTCTAAAAAACCAGATGGGAAATTAAAAGTTTGGGTAGATGAAAAACTCGCTTATGATTATGAAGGACCTACTAACTGGGGTAAAAAAAAATATAAAGGGAATTACACAAATAAGTGTTATTTTAAATTTGGTATATATTCGAACGCAAATCAAAAAGCAAAACATAAACACTTAGCTGAAGGCATGACTGTTTTTACAGATTATATGGCAATGGCGAAGACAGAAGAAAAACTTGAGGAGATGCTGTTAAAAGATAAATAGATATGAATATTTTTGATGATCTAATTAAATTAGCCAGGGAAAGAAAAAGTAAACCTGTCGAGGGGTCTTATACTAACAAAT
>CALSWN010000006.1 GCA_943841085.1 uncultured Candidatus Pelagibacter sp.
AATAATGATGGTTGTATTATATCAAGATCTAATGAAGCAAAAGCTTTAGGGATTAAAATGGGAGAACCTTATTTTAAGGCAAAAGATATTATTGTTAGAAATAAAGTTGAAGTTTTTTCATCAAATTATTCTTTATATGGAGATTTATCTAGAAGAGTAATGAGAACTCTTAAAAGATTTAATTCCGAAATAGAAGTATATTCAATTGATGAGGCATTTTTAGATTTATCAAATTTTCCAGATCAAGATGTGGAAAAAATTGGAAAAGAAATTAGAGAAACAGTTTTACAGTGGACTGGTATTCCAACTAGTATCGGAATTGCTAAAACAAAAACTTTAAGTAAAATTGCGAATCATATAGCAAAAAAAAAGATATCAGGTGTTACCAGTTTAATTGGAATTGAAAATATTGATCCTATCTTAGAAAAAATAAATATTAACGATGTTTGGGGTGTTGGCAGACAACTTACAAAATTTTATCAAAAAAATGGAATCTATAATGCTAAGCAACTTAAAAATAAATCTAACACCTGGATTAAAAAATCTTCTAATGTTTTAGGTTCCAGAACTGCAATGGAGCTTAGAGGTATTCCTTGTATTAGTTTAGAAACAACACAAACAAAAAGAAAGAGTTGTGTTGTCTCAAGATCATTTGGAAAAAGAATTGAAAAGTTTCAAGAATTAAAAGAAGCTGTTGCAAATTATTGTTTAAATGCTTCTGAAAAAATTAGATCAGAGTCATTAGTTGCTAAAGCAATTACTGTCTTTGTTAGAACTAGTCCTTTTCAAAGAAATTATGGTTACTATTCAAATGCAAAGACAATTGATTTTCCAATTGCAACAAACAATAGTATTGAAACTGTTAAAACTGCTGTTTCTATTTTAGAAGTTATTTTTAAAAACGGTTATCAGTATCAAAAAGCAGGTGTCATGCTGACAGGATTACGTAACGATGATGGTAGGAAAAACTTATTTTCATCTGAAAAAGATGAAAAAATAAATAGTTTAATGCAATCTATTGATAATACTAATTATAGATATGGTAGATCTACTTTAAGCCTTGCAAGTGCTGGAGTTCAAAAAAAATGGAATATGAGAAGACAATACTCCTCTAAAATAGATACAGCAGACTTTTATTCTTTACCAAGAATAAAAACTTAAATTGCTCAATAATAAACTTAAGACAAAATAAGATTAAAAAAATTATGAAGAATCTTTTCATTGTGTTTATTTAATTTGATCAATATTATTTATGTTCTCTAAAGACTTATCAAACTCATCCATATTTTCCCTTAAAGCTAAGTTTGAAATTGCATACACAGCTATGAGTAAAAAAACTAATGGTATTGCAGTTATTACAGAAGCATAACTCTTAATTAAAAGAATATAAAAAATTATGAATAAAGCTGAACGAACTAAAAAAGTTTTTCTAAAAACACTAATAATAGAAAGTGAATGCTTTATTAAATTATAATAGCTCATTTTAGATGGTCCAAAATATCTATTTCCTCTGATTGAGTTTATAGAAATTATATTATTTTCAATTTTTGTTAAAGAGCCTGAAAAACTGTTCCAAGTGGCTTTTTCGTTAATCATTTTTTCAACTATAGTTTTTGATAAACAAGAATAGTTACCAAACTTAATAGACTTACCAGTAAACGAAAAAGTTATTATTTTATGTAATTGATAACAGATCTTAAATATCAAATTTTCAGATCTTTTTATTCTTTCCCCAACGATAGGTTTTTCTATATTACCTTTAATTTGATTTAAAAAATTATTTATTTCTTCTGGTCTATCTTCACCATCTCCATCCATTGGAATAACATAATCAAAGTCATCTTTTTCATAGATAAACTTTAGTCCTGTTGCAATACATCTTGCATGACCTTGGTTTTTTTTCATATTTAAAATTTTTACTGAATGAAGATTTTCTAGAGTCTTTTGCTCATTACTACGATCGTGGTTAGATGCATCATTAACTATGATAATAGAAATTTGGAATTCTGGATCTATTGATAAACTATTAATTTCATCAATTAGTTTATACACTGATTGCCAATCATTATAGACTGGTATTAAAACCTTTATTTTGTTCATTTGTTTCCTACACAGATATTATCAATACAAGTAAATTTTGATAATAAATTTAACTTATCTTTAGTAATTGGCCCTTTCCAAATAGGTCTAGATTTTAAATGATAAGACAAGTTCCCAGCAACCCATTCATCTCCAAGAACAACATTAATCGACTCTTCATGATCTTTATTCCAGGCATATTGAACTTTGGTTGCGATTTCTTCTCCTGGATAGTCTGTTCTTTTATCTGTTTCTGTAATTGAGATATATGCATAAGAAAAAAGTGAAACTGTAAAAAAAATTACAAATGATAATAAAAAACCTTTTAATTTTTTTAAATCTATTTGTGCTTGAAAAATATAAACAATTAAAACACCGAAGAATAAATAAAATGGTGTCATCCACATTGTCCTTATCTTTGATCCAGTTAACAATGATGTTAAAAACATTAAGGCTATTGGTGTTAAATTAACAAATAACAAAAATAATAATTTTTTATCTTTTAAAGATATTTTAAATTTAAATTTTTTTATTAAAAAAAATGACATTATAAAAAATGGAATTAGTATTCCTAATTGCTTACCTAAAAATATTAACGGATAAGTTATGTGGTCTAATAAACTTGAACTTTCTAATCCAGTTCTGGTTAATCCATAAGTGATAGTAATGTAATCATTATTTGTTAGCCAAATTAAGTGTGGAATTAATAAAACAATAAAAACCTCTAAAGATACTAAGTATTTAAAATCAAATTTTTTATATTTTTTTATAAAAATTACATAAAAAAATAATAGATCGATTGCTATTAAAAGGTAAATAAAAAGATATTTGGATAAGAAACCTATTGCAGCAAATGCTCCTAACCAAAAACAATCCTTAAAAGTTATTTGCTGATTATCAAATAATTTCCAAGAATAATAAACACATAAAGCCCAGAATGGTAATTGAGAAATATTCACATTAAATTCAGGAGTGGTAAAATTATAAAAATAAATACCCTCAAGTAAAAGAACCGATATCAAACTCAAAGTTTTGTTTTTAAATAACTCTTCTGCAAATTTAAATATAACAACAAAGGCTATAACTACAAATATTTGACTCAATAAATAATAAGCCCAATCCTGTGCACCAAATATTTGATAAAAAAATTCTAGAAAAAAAGCACTTGCAGGTGGATGTTTATTAAAACCCCAATCTAAATCACTTCCCCAAGCTAAAGCCTCAATAGTATCTAGTGGTAAATTATTATTTGTTAACGTTGGAACTAAAGTCCATAAAATTAAATGAATGGTAACAAAAACATAAAATACACTTTTTGTATTTATTTTATAAAGCTTCATTAGTTGTATTTTATATGAATTAACCTTGCTTGACACGCATTAATTGCTGAATATACTGCCCAGACTTTAATTTTTATTTATGGCTAAAATCTCAAAAAAAACAAAAAAGAAAGTTGCTACTAAAATAAATAAAGCTAAAACTTTAGTTAAAAAAGTGGTTCTGGCTGAAAAAAAAATTAAAGGACCAATCAAAGTATCAAAAACCTATACACCAAAAGACACTGAAAAATATATGTGTGATAAACATCTATCCTTCTTCAAAACTAAACTTACAGAATGGAAGAAGGAGTTGGTTAAAGCAAATAACGAAGCTCTCTACAATGGATCAATAGATGACAATAGTGTTTCAGCAGATATTGTTGATCAGGCAAGTTCTTACACGGATAAAGCAGTAGAAATGAAAGCAATTAACAGGCAAATTAAATTAATTTCTAAAATTGATAAAGCTCTAATGAGAGTTAAAGATAAAACTTATGGATTTTGTGCAGAAACAGCTGAGCCAATAGGTTTAAAAAGATTAATGGCAAGACCTGTTGCTGAACTTTGTATTGCAGCACAAGAAAAGCATGAAAAAGAAGAAAAAGTATACGCTGACGATTAGCTTTAAATTAATCTAATACCTTTATTTTATCACCTATTTTAATACTAGAAGAGGTAAGCACTTGGCATCTTAGACCACCTCTTCTTAAAAACTCTTTTAAAATGTTGTCCTGTCCAAGAACTTCTGTTAAATGCCTACATGGACGACACAAATCAATACCTTCAACTTCTACATTTCCAACTAATATCTTTTTACCAACTAAATCATTCAATTGAATTCCTTTTGTAACAATATTTCGTCTAAAATTTATATAAGGGATGTTTAATCCAAATTTAACATTGTAATAATCAATATTTTCTGACTCTATTAATGATAATTGATTATATGGGTCATTAAATTCTTTAAAATGTCTGTCTCCTACAACACCTTGATTAGTCAGGACTTCAATTGAATTTACTTCATTTATTGGTTGATTATTTTTAATTGAAATTCCTAATTTATAAACTTCAGACATATTTGAATGAAGTTAATTTAAATCTTAAATGAAAACAAGCAAACAATGGGATTTAAAGACTTGGAATTTTTGAACCATTTTTTATAAGATCATATCCTTTTATAACAGCATCACGGTTTGATATCTCAAGATACCATCTAGATAAATTTTTGTAATTCTTTAATCCAATATCGTGCCACTCGTGTCTTGCAAACCAAGGAAAAGTTGCAATATCGGCAATTGAATACTTTGCTCCTGCAAGAAATTTTGACTCTTTCAATCTATTATCTAATTCTTGATATATTCTCTTTGCAATTTTAAAATATCTCTCTTCACCAAATTCACTCTTACCAGGATTGTAGTGATGGAATTGATGGTGTTGACCTATCATGGGTCCAATGGTTCCCATTTGAGCCATTAACCATTGATTAATTTTTAATCTATCTTGTTGATCATAAAGCTTTCCACTCTTTTCTCCTAGATACATTAGAATAGCTCCAGACTCGAAAATACTTTCATTGTTATCATGGTCTGTAATTACTGGAATTTTACTAAAAGGGCTTAACTTTACAAACTCTGGTTTAAATTGCTCATCTTTACTTATGTCTATTTTTGTTATTTTATAATCGTAACCAATCTCTTCAAGCATAATAGAAATTTTTTTACCATTTGGGGTGTCAGCTGTAAAAAGTTCTATCACTCTTTAACACCAAGTCTATTTTTTATAGTTTTTGACGAAGTAGTAAATTCAAATCTATATTTTTCATCGGGTCGAGCTAATTTAAAACAAGCTCTAGCAGCTAATGCTCCTTCATGAAAACCTGACAAAATAAGTTTTAACTTTCCAGGGTAATTACATATATCTCCAACCGCGTAAATACCTTTTTGATTGGTTTCAAATTTTTCTGTATCAACTTCAATAGTTTTTTTATCAATATTAAGTCCCCAATTTGCAATAGGTCCTAACTGCATTATCAATCCAAAAAAACCTAAAGCATAATTAGTTTTAAAAGTTTTGATTTCACCATCATCATGTTTGATGTCAATACTATCCAAACTTTTTTCACCACTAGCATTTACTAACTGATATTTTGTGTAAAGATTGATTGTGCCTGATTTTGCAAGCTC
>CALSWN010000007.1 GCA_943841085.1 uncultured Candidatus Pelagibacter sp.
TGATCTTTCTTACATTGATTTGCTAACAAAAAATATCTTTTATCCCTAGCTTGTGATTGAATATTAGTTGACGGTTTTTTTCCATTCCAATTTAAAATTTTACAATTGATATCAATTTTTTTAAGTGCATTTTTAACGATTAATACTTCTGATGATGAATTTTTTCTTAGTTTATGATTTACAATATAGCATTTTAAAGTAATATTTTTTTTTAAAGCAAAACACTTAGCTAAATAGGCTAAAGCTAAGCTATCTGGGCCTCCAGAAACTGCTACTGCTATATTTTCACTAATACAATTTGATTTTAAAAATTGATTGAATATTTTTAATATTTTTTTATCTTTGAGATGGCTAAGTATTATTTTTTTAGTTTTGTTTTGAACACTCAAATTTTTTTGACTCATACTTTGCTTTTTGAAGCACAGATTGGTTGGCTTTAGGATATTGTTTTTCAACTCCTTCTATCATTTTACAACCTTGCTCTTTTTCTCCTATCTGAACCATTGATACACCAAGTTTTAATAAATTTATAGGCGCCTTCTCACCTTTTGGATATTTCTGATATCCTTCGAGATAAGCAGTAGCAGCATCTGTATAAAGTTGTCTTATTCTAAAAGTTTCAGCGTACCAATACTGTGCATTACCTGCCAATTTATGTTTTGGATTTGTTGTAACAAACTCTCTAAATGCTCTCTCTGCTGTATTGTAATCACCAACTTTTAAAAAACTAGTTGCAAATTCATATTGTTTTTCTTCAGTTCCTTCAGGAAGTATTTTTTCTTCTGCTTGAAATGTTTCGGTTACTATTGAAGATGTAGTTTCTACAGATTGTATTTGTTGGCTTGTTTCATTATTTTCTGTATCTTTATATGAAACAGAACCTAGGTCTTGCGGCTCTGAAGACCCTGGTAATTTTTTTTCTTTTTTACCAGATATTAAATTTTTATCAATTTCACCTGAGGATAAGCTACTTTCAATATCTTGAAATCTTATTTGATTATCAGCTTGAACTTTAGAAAGTCTATTTGATAATTTATCTAATTTAAAATTTATTTCTTCAAATTTATTTGTAAGTTCTCTAAATTGATTTTCTATTTCTGATAATTTTAATAAGTGTCTTGTTAAAACATCTTCAGAGTTTCCATCAAAAGCTTTTTGACTATTTGAGTTAATTGAGTCAATTGATTGAGAGTAAACAGCTTTTTCTAATGTTTTTAAATCCTTTTGTATCAATTTTAATACTTCGTTTAGATTGTGATTGTCTGCCAAAACAACATTGGATAACAAAATAAATAGAAACGTTAATTGTAATTTAATTAACTTTTTATAATTATTCATAATAAATTAAGTAATAATTATAATGATGGCAAAAAAAAGACCCTTCATAAACGATGCTACGAAGGGTCTTTTTAGAATTTAATAAATTAATTAGCTTTAACTGTAACTGATCTTCTATTTTTAGACCAAGATAAAGAATTAGATCCAGAGTCTACTGGTCTTTCTTTTCCATAACTTAATACAGAAATTCTATCAGCAGAAACTCCATAAGTCATAAGATAATCTTTAGCTGAATTAGCTCTTCTTTCTCCTAATGCTAAGTTGTACTCTCTTGTACCTCTTTCATCGGCATGACCTTCTAAAACAACATTAATTTTTGAATTTTTTCTTAACCAAGCAGCTTGTTTTCTTAAAGTCTCTCTTGATGCTGTGGTTAAAACTGTTTCGTTTGTTGCAAAGAAAACTCTATCTGGAACTCCAGAAGCTAAATATTCAACAGTTTCTTTTCCTGTGTAAACATCCCCTTGCATTTGACCTGTTTTTTTTTGTGTAGCACAAGCAGTTAATACTAAACTTGCAACTAATATTAAAAATCCGTTTTTTAAAAATTTACTTAGGTTCATTGTTGCTCCTTAATCCTTATTTGAATTACTTACTTTTTCACAACTAAATAGATGTTTCAAGTTAAAAAATCAAGAAATTTAACTGTTAATTACTCAATAATGATGACCATGATGGGTCAGATGCATCTGTTTCAGTCTCAACCATCCTTTCATTATATCCTGTTAGGTCTATTGACCATAATTTGGCTGAAAATCCTTCACCCTTCGAATTTGTCTTAGTTTCTCTATAGAAAATTAGGACTCTTCCATTTGGGGACCAAGATGGTGCTTCTTGATAAAAATTTTCTGTTAGAAGTCTTTCACCCGTTCCATCTGTTCTCATTACACCAATATAAAACTTACCTTTATGAAGTTTTGTAAATGCAATTAAATCTCCTCTTGGTGACCAAACTGGCGTTCCATACAAACCATTTCCAAATGAAATTCTTTTTACATTTTTACCATTTTTATCCATTACATAAATTTGTTGATATTTACTTCTATCAGAATTGAATGCAATATACCTTCCGTCTGGTGAAAAGGATGGCGAAGTATCGATAGAGGGGTGATTTGTAATTCTTTCTACAATTCTACTTTCAAGATCCATAGTATAAATATCAGAATTTCCATCTTTAGCAAAACTCATTATAATTTTTTTTCCATCTGGAGAAAATCTTGGTGCAAAGGTCATTCCAGGAAAATCTCCTACAACCTCTTGCATACCAGTCTCAATGTCTAATAGGTAAACTCTAGGTAAATTTTTAAAATAAGAAAGGTAAGTTACCATTTGATTGGTTGGACTAAATCTTGGTGTTAAAACTAATTCATTACCTAATGTTAAAAATTTATTATTAACGCCATCTTGATCCATAATAGCTAACTTTTTAACTCGATTAGTCTTTGGACCTTCTTCTGAAACATAAATTATTCTTGTATCAAAATAACCTTTTTCACCTGTTAATCGTTCGTAAACTTTGTCTGTTATTATATGACCAACTCTTCGCCAATTACTTGGTACAGTTGTAAATGCTAATGCCATCATTTCTTTTCCGGCTAAAACATCCCATAATCTAAATTCAACTCTTAATTTTTTATCTACAAACGTAACTTTACCTGTAATTAAAGCTTGAGCTTTAATCAAATTCCAGTCTTCAAATCTTGGTTTTAAATTTGCAATATCAGGTTTTTGAAGAAACGCATCTTTGTTAAGAGGGTTAAATAATCCTGATTGTCTCAAATTATTCTCTACAATAACTGATATCTCAGATCCTAAATTTTTCTTTTTTAAAAGTTTTTCAAAATTTTCTTTTGAATCTTTATCTATAGCTAAGGGAGAAACAGCGACAGGTAGAGGACTTAGATTTCCTCTGGTAATATCAACTTCAATTAAAGCAAATGCTTCAATGGGTATTATTATTAATACTACAAATAAATATCTTAATAACATTTTATCCTTCTAACATCTCTCTTGCATCAAAATTCAATTGTAATTCTTTCCATCTTTCGTAACCCGTACTTGGAACTCTAAGAGGTTGACAAAGTTTTATAGCTCTTAATGCACTTTCAGCTAAGACTTTGTAAAATCCTTGTCCAGGTTTATTCATTCTAGCATGATCAAGAATTTCAGACCTTATAATAGAGCCATCTGGTTTTAATTGTAACTTAATTCTTACCAATAAATTTTGATTATAAGGCAACCCTAATGGGATGCTCCAGCACCCAAAAATTTGAGCTTTTAGAGCGTCTTCCTCGTTTAAAGTTAATCCTCCAAAATCAATATTTTTATCTTGATCTTGCGTTATTTTATCAGTTTTTTTATTTGTTTCAGCACTTTCAGTTTTTGATTTGTCAATTAACGCTGCAATACTATTTGGATCAAATAAGTCTTTTTTTTCATACTCTGAAACTTGTTTAATCTCTGTTTCTATTTTTTCTGGATTTTGTTTTTTTTCTTGAATTTCTTTAATTTTTTCAACATTTTCGTCAGGCAACGGTATTGCGTCTGGTTTCTCTTTCTTAACTATTTTTGGTGGAGCTTGTTCTGATACTAATTTTTCTTTTTCTTTTTCTTTTTTAATTTTTTCAATTATTTTTTTTGCCTTCGGTGCAAAGGGAATATTAGTTTTATCTGTGATTTGAATTAGCTCAACTGAAACTATTGGAGGTAGATCAATAGGCTTTTTTGCCAAAAATGGTAAACTCATAGCTGTTATTATAACAAGTAAAGCATGTAGCCCAAATGAAATAACAACATTTTTATTCATTTTAATTACTTCTTTCCTTATTGTTTATATGGCTCAGAAATTAATGCTACTTTAGTAAAACCAGACCCAGATAACATGCCCATTATTTCTAAAACGCGACCATAGTTTATTGACTTATCACCTCTAACATAAATTCTAGTATCTGTTCTATTTTTTGACACAGCTAAAATCTTTGCAATAATTTTATCGTATTCAACTTTAGACTCTTGAATAAATATCTCTCCCTTTGAATTAATTGATAAGGTTAATGGTTCTAGTTCTTCTGGTAAAGAGTCAGCAGAGCTTTCTGGTAAATCAACTTGCACTCCAACCGTCAACAAAGGTGCTGTTACCATGAAAATAATCAATAATACCAGCATTACATCTACAAAAGGTGTAACATTGATTTCACTCATAGGTTCTTTTGATGAACGATTGAGTTTGAAGGCCATTTTATATAATTGATAAAAATCTTTTAGAAAAATTTTCTAATTTTTGTGAATATTTTTTTGCGTCAGTATTGTACTTATTGTAAGCTACAACTGCTGGAATTGCAGCTAATAAACCAAGTGCAGTTGCAAATAAAGCTTCTGCAATGCCAGGTGCAACAATAGCTAAACTTGTATTTCTTGAAATTGCAATAGATTGAAATGAATTCATAATTCCCCAGACTGTTCCAAATAAACCTATAAATGGAGCTGTTGATCCTACGGTCGCCAAAAAAGTAAAGCCTTTTTCAATTGTCACCATTTGTTTTTCGATATTAACTTCGAGTATACTGCTCACTTTATCATTTAAATTTGACTTACTTTTTGACTTTAGCAAAGTTTTCATAGAATCTTTGAATAATAAAGCCATAGGGTTCTCAGAGTTTACAGGTAAACTGTTGTAAAAACTTTCAGCTGATTTTGATTTCCAAAATTTTTCCTCAAATTCTTCTGACTCTAGATTGATTTTTTTAAATAATCTAAATTTTTCAATGATAATAGCCCATGAATATATAGAACAACCAATTAACATAAGAATTACAGATTTTACAATAAAGTCAGCTCTGATAAACAGGCTCCATAATGAAAAATCAGTATTTGACGCAAGTCCTACTGCCTGAGATGTAATATCGGCTTCCATAATTAAGATGTCACACTTAAATGTGTCATGAATTTGGCTTTATTAGATTTAATTTATTCTTCTAATTTGTAAGTTTCATAATAAAAACTAGCAATTAATATTGCATCTGCCTTATTAGAATCCTTTTTTTTTGACAATTCTGATGAAAAATAAGGAAATATCTCTATTGCCTTCGTTCTACTAGCATCTTTTTCAGAATTAATAAGATTAAAATACTTTTTCCATTTTGATGGTCTTACAAAATACATTGGTAATTGCATTGCAGAACATATTCCTTTTAAAATTCCAAATGACTGTCCAAAATTGAACATGCTGGTAACTCCTTGACCAGGCATGGCTGAAACTTGTTCTATTACAACTTTAATATCTTCTTTCTTTAAATTTTGAATCTTTAAAGAAATTTCATGAAATATTTGAGCTCCATTAACTTGTTTCTTATTTTTTTTTCCTTCTGCCATATTTGGCATTTCGATCACATCAATTATTTTTCCATTTTCAAAAAAACAAATGGAACCTGTTATGCCCGGGTCAATTCCAATTATCATCATTAGTTATTTCCTAAATTAATATTTGAATAGACATTTTGAACATCATCATCATCCTCTAATGTTTCTAAAAACTCAATTGCACCTTCTATTTTTTCTTTTGAAACTTCAACACCATTTAATGGAACCCATTCAATTTCTGTTGAAATAAAATTTGCAATAGTTTTTTCTAATTTTTTTTTAACATTATAAATTTCTTGTATTTTACATTGGACTTCATGAAAATCATTCCTTGATATACATTCATCTGCTCCTGACTCAATTGCCAATTCAAAAATTTGCTCATCAGATATTTCTTTTTTATCAATCTTAATAATTCCTAATTGACTAAAATTATGTGAAGCTGACCCTTGAGTTCCTAAATTACCACCACTTTTTTGAAAAATAGTTCTAATATTTGATGCAGTTCTATTTTTATTATCAGTCAATGCCTCCACTATAACTGCTATTTTATCAGGTCCAAATCCTTCATATCTTAAATTTTCAAAATTAGTTTCTGTATTTGTGGAAGATTTATCAATTGCTCTTTCTATATTATCTTTGGGCATGTTTGCTGATCTTGCAGCTTGAATTGCAGATCTAAGCCTAGGATTCATGTTGGGATCTTTATCTCCTAATTTTGCAGCAACACTAATTTCTTTTGACAGTTTAGAAAAAACTTTTGACCTTTGCTTATCAGCCTTACCTTTGGAATGCTTTATACTTGCCCACTTTGAATGACCTGACATAATAATTAATTTGAGTTTTTTAAATCTCCTCCATAAATAAAATTCTCTATATTTTTTGCTAAACCTGTTTCTATATCACAATCAATAATCACACCACACAAACTGGCTTCACCAGTTGCTGGAAAGTGTTTAACAGATTTTTTTTTGAAAAATCTATTGATAGAATTATCTTTATTCATTCCGATCACAGAGTTATAATCTCCACACATACCAGCATCTGTTTGATAAGCTGTGCCACCTTCTAAAATTCTTCCATCGTTAGTTGGAATATGAGTGTGAGTGCCAATAACAAGTGTCGCATTACCATCGAAAACATGTCCTATTGCATTTTTTTCACTTGTAATCTCTCCATGAAAATCAACTATGAGAAAATCATAGTCTTCTTTTAGTTTGTGTGTTCGCATAAATTTTTCTGTGACTTCAAACACATCTTCACATTTTTTCATAAAAACATTCCCCATCAAATTAAGTACACCTACTTTCATTCCATTTTTTGCTACAAATATTTCAAAACCATTGCCCGGAGAAGGTTCAATCAAATTTTTAGGTCTCAAAAGTCTATTTTCTTTCTCTATATGTATCATTGTTTCTTTTTGATCCCACACATGATTTCCTGTTGTGATAACATTTACTCCTGAATTAAAAAGATCTTTACATATGTCTTCTGTTAGTCCAACACCTGAGTCATCTGCGTTTTCACCATTAACTATGACAAAGTCAATCTTTTTATCTTTGATCACAGATCGTAGGTTTTTTAAAACCATTGATCTTCCAGAAATTCCAACAACATCGCCCAAAAAAAGAATTTTCATTTAACTAAGAGTATATTTATTAGTTACTATATAATCTAGTTTTTGATCATATTTATTAACAGGAACCCTGTTAATTTCTTGATCAAACAAAGCTAGGCCTATTTTTAAAATTTTTTTCTTTTTAGATAATCTTGCTAAGAATCGATCATAATATCCACCGCCATATCCCAGTCTGTTCAATTTTTTATCAAAGCCAACTAGAGGTATGAATATAATGTCTGGATAAATTAAATACTTAGTTTGTGGCTCAGGTATTCCATATTTATTTACTGTTAATGGCTCTAAAAACGACCACTTATAAAAATTCATTTGAAAATTTTTTTTGATAACTGGTAGAGAGATTATAAATTTTTTTTTTTCGAATTCTTTTAGTAGCTCCAAATCATCAACTTCATAATTTACCGGAAAATATCCTCCTATATTTTTTTTACCTATTTTTTTGGCCTTGAGTATATCTAGAATTTTAGTGAAATTAATCTTAATATTATTTTTATTTTTTTTTTCTCTGATTTTAATAATTTGTTTTCTTAATTTAGACTTTAACACAAATTATTGAACTGAATTTTTTAAATTTACTTTTTCAACGTAACTTTCAATTTCACTTGCAGCTTCTTCTATTATTTCTTCATAATTTTTTTTATTCTTTTCAATTTCTTTTTTAAAACTTTCGTGGTTTTGAGATAGTTGGTTTAATTCTTCCTCTTTTTTATCTTTATACTCATAGACTAGAGATTTAAGTTCTCTAAATTTATTTGATAAATTATTTAATTCAATTTTTTTCTCTTCTACTTTTTTTTTAGTTTCAAAATATTCATCCATTACCTGAACTGAGGTAATTAATAATAGTTTATTTTCCCCTATATTTCCTAGGTCTTTTTTCAAGTCATTAAATTTTTGATTAATATGAACTAATAACTCTTCTAAATGCTCTTCTTGTCCATCGTCACAAGATAACAAAAAATCTTTGCCATTAAATTTAATATTTACATTTGCCATTTGTCTATTTCTTCTAATAAAGTATCCGTTTCTTGATTTAATTCATCTATTTTTTCTGAAAATTCTGTCTCTTTTTTTTGATCATTGGTTTTTTGTTGATTTATATCTTCTATTTTTTGATTTAAAGCTTTGTGTTCACTCATTAAAATTTGATATTTTTCTTCGATTTCTTTTTTTTCAATTTCTAATTGATTTTTTTGTGTGTTCAATTTTGCCAAATTCAATTTGAAATTTGGATTTTCTAAATCAAGTTTCTTCAATTTATCAAGAGCAATATTAAGTTTTTTTGCTTCTTCGCTGTCAGTTTTCATATATATATATTTATAATATTAAATTGAGTCTTTTAAGTCTAGATAGGATATTTTTTGAAAAAGTTACATAAAGATTTATCAAGTGCTATAAGGTTTTTGTCAGTAGATGCAGTTCAAAGGGCTAATTCAGGACATCCTGGTATGCCTATGGGTATGGCAGATGTGGCTACTGTTTTATTTAGAAACTTTCTAAAATTTAATCCAAAAAATCCTAATTGGTTAAATCGAGATAGGTTTGTTTTGTCAGCAGGCCACGGATCTATGCTACTTTATTCTTTATTATATTTAACAGGTTATGAGAGTGTGTCATTAGAGGACATTAAAAACTTTAGACAACTAGACTCAATTTGTGCTGGTCATCCAGAATATCAAAAAGGAACGGGTATCGAAACAACTACTGGTCCTCTAGGGCAAGGTATCTCAAATGCTGTTGGTTTTGCAATTGCAGAAGAGGTACTAAAGAAAAAATTTGGAAGAGAAATTTTTAACCACAAAACCTATGTGGTAGCTGGAGATGGTTGTTTGATGGAAGGAATTAGCCATGAAGCAATGAGTTTAGCTGGTCACTTAAATTTAAAAAACTTGGTTATGTTGTTTGATAATAATTCCATATCGATTGATGGGCCGACCAAATTAGCTGTTTCTGATAATTTTAAAAAAAGATTTGAGAGTTACGGCTGGGATTATTTTGAAATCGACGGACATAACGAAAAAGCAATATTTAAATCTTTAAAAAAAGTTCAAAAAGCAAAAAAACCAACCGTAATTTCGTGTAAAACTAAAATTGGTTATGGTTCACCTAATAAATCAGGTAGTGCTTCTGCTCATGGAAGTCCTTTAGGGTCGGATGAAATTGAACTTGTTAGAAAAAAACTAAATTGGAAATATAAGCCTTTTGAAATTCCAAAAAAAATTTTAGATATATGGAGAGAAGCTGGAACTAACGGTAAAAATGAAGAAGATAAATGGAAAAAAAATTATAATAAGAAAAAAAATGAAATTGAAAAATATTTTTCTAACGATTTCAAATCAATTTTTAAAAAAGAAAAAGTAGAAATTCTTAAAGTTTCACAGCCACTTGCTTCCAGAAAAGCTTCAGAAAAAATTTTAACTTCTTTAACTAGTAATGACTCAGCTTTAATTGGTGGCTCAGCAGATTTAGCTGGCTCAAACAATACAAAAACTAATAATCAAAAAATAATTAAACCAAATAATTTTGGAGGAAATTATATTCATTATGGAGTTAGAGAGCATGCAATGTGTGGTATAATGAATGGTATTTCGCTTCATAGTAATTTAATTCCTTATGGTGGAACTTTTTTAATATTTAGTGATTATTGTAAACCATCAATTAGGTTGTCAGCACTGATGCAACAAAGAGTAATATATGTAATGACTCATGACTCTATTGGGCTTGGAGAAGATGGTCCTACACATCAACCCATCGAACAACTTTCAGGATTAAGAGCTATCCCTAATCTTAATGTTTTTAGACCTGCAGATACCATTGAAACTTTTGAATGTTGGCAACTAGCCTTGGGCAATTTAAAAACTCCAAGTATTTTAGCTCTTACAAGACAAAATTTAAACCCAGTAAGAAAAGAACACACTGATGAGAATAAATGCTCTTTAGGTGCATATGAAGTTTTTAGATCTCAACAAGATATTCAGCTTGCCATTTTTGCAAGTGGTTCAGAGGTAAACTTAGCCCTAGAAGTTAGTCATAAATTGGCCATGGATAATATATATTCTAAAGTTATATCAGTTCCATGCCAGGAAATATTTGAGCAACAGGCAGAAGGCTACAAAAATGACGTTTTAAGTGAAGCTGATTTTGCAATTACTATCGAGGCAGGATCTACTAATGGTTGGTATAAATTTGTAAAAAATAAAGGTCTTAATTTTGGTATTGATGATTTTGGTAAAAGCGCTCCTTATAAAGAAATTTATAATTATTTTGGATTGACAGTTGATAATATAGTAAAAAAAACAAAAAATTTAATAGAAAACTAAATATGACAATTAGAGTTGGAATTAATGGAATGGGAAGAATTGGTCGAATGGTAATTCGGGCAATTATTGAAAGTAAAAATAAGAATATTGAAATTAAACATATTAACAATCGATCTAATTCTGAAGCAAGCTGTACTTTAATAAAATATGACTCTGTTCATGGAAAATTTCAAGCAAAGTTAGATTTTGATAACGGTCATTTAATAATCAATAATAATAAAATTACATTTTCTCAAGAATCTAAAATTGAAGATATAAACTGGAAAAAATTTAACGTTGATTATGTTTTTGAATGTACTGGGAAATTTAATTCTAAAGACAAGTTAATGGCACATATCAAAAATGGGGCAAAAAAAGTCATTGTTTCAGCACCATGCAAAAATGCAGACAAAACAATTGTGTATGGAGTAAATGAAAACTTGCTTTTAAAAGATGATCAAATAGTTTCAGCAGCTTCTTGTACAACTAATTGCTTGGCTCCAATTGCCAATGTTTTAAATAAAGATTTTGAAATTGAAAAAGGTTTTATGACAACTATTCATTCTTTTACCAGTGACCAAAGAATTTTAGACAATTCACATAAGGATCCAAGAAGAGCAAGGTCTGCTAGCCAATCAATTGTTCCAACATCGACTGGAGCATCAAAAGCTATAGGTGAAATTATTCCCTCTTTAAAAGGTAAACTTGAAGGTGTGGCAATGAGAGTTCCAACTCCTAATGTTTCGCTAATAGAGTTGGTTTTTTGTACAAAAAAAGAAATAAATATAGAAAAAATCAATAAAGCATTTGCACAAGCAACAAAAAAACAATCAAAAAAAGTTTTGGAAATTACTGAAGAAAAGCTAGTGTCAATTGACTTTAATCATAATTCAGCCTCAGCAATTATAGACTCTTCTTTAACTAGTGTTGTAGGTAAAAATATGGGAAAAATTTCAGCCTGGTATGACAACGAATGGGGGTTTTCAAATAGAATGTGTGATATTGCAGAACATCTACACAAGATCTCTTAATGAAAAGTATTAAAGACGAGCTTAATCTTAAACAAAAAAAAGTTCTGCTCCGACTTGATTTAAATGTTCCATTAGATAACGAAAAAATTACTGACACTACAAGAATTGATAAAATTCTTCCTACCATTAATTTTTTATTAAAAAATGACGCAAAAATAATAATATTATCTCACGTTGGAAGACCAAAAGGAAAGATTGTTAATAAGTTGTCTCTTAAACCTATATGTGAGGACTTAAAAAAAAAATTAGATAAAAAGATAAAACTAATTACAAAAAACTTAAAGGAAATTAATTCTAAAGATCTATTTAGTAATCAAGATGAACAAATTGTAATGATTGAAAATCTTAGATTTTATCAAGAAGAAGAGGAAAATAATAAAGAATTTGCAAAACATTTGGCAAGTCTAGCTGATATTTATGTTAATGATGCTTTTTCATGTTCGCACAGAGCTCATGCGTCTATTTTTGGAATAACAAAATTTCTTCCTTCATATGCAGGTCTTCAATTAACTTTGGAAATTAATGCTTTGACCAAAATAACATCTGAGATCAAAAAACCTGTAACCTGTATTATTGGTGGCTCTAAAATATCAACTAAAATTAATATAATTAAAAATTTGATTACAAAATTTGATAATATTGTAATCGTGGGTGGTATGGCTAATAATATACTTAAGTATAAGGGACATAATATTGGAAAATCTATAAAAGAGGAAAATTGTGATCAAATAATTAAGGAAATATTCTCTTCATCACAAAAAGGGAATTGTAAAATAATTTATCCTGAAGACGTTGCTGTTGGAAAGGATCTAAATGGATCAGCTATAATTAAAGAAGTGAATAAAGTTTGTGAAGATGAATTAATTTTGGATATAGGTCCCAAAACAATACAAGCAATTAACAAACTTATTGAAAAAAGTGAAACTATTTTATGGAATGGACCGGCTGGTTATTTTGAAAATCCAAATTTTGCTAAAGGAAGTTTAGAAATTGCAAATAAAATTGTTGAAAAAAATAAACTTAATTCAATTTACTCAGTAGCTGGTGGAGGTGACACTGTGGCTTTATTGAACGGGATAGATGTGATTGATAACTTTGATTTCGTTTCAACTGCTGGTGGAGCTTTTTTAGAATATCTTGAAGGAAAAGAACTTCCTGGTATAAGTGCGCTTAACTAATATGTCAGAATTGAATAAAATTGCTCTAAAGATTTTATCAAATGGTAAAGGTATCCTTGCGGCCGATGAGAGTACTGGAACTATGACTAAAAGACTTGAAAGTGTAAATGTTACATCATCTCCAGAAAATAGACTTTTATTTAGAGAAACTCTTTTCTCTTCTGAAAGTATGAAAAATTGTATTGGTGGAGTAATATTATATGACGAAACAATTAAACAAACTGCAAATTCAAAACAAAAAATACCTGAGCTGATTTCTTCCTTCAATGCTGTACCAGGAATAAAAGTAGACAGTGGTGCAAAAGTGTTAGCAGGTTCACCAGAGGAAAAAATAACAGAGGGCTTAGATGGTTTAAGAGAAAGGTTAAAAGATTATTACAAACGTGGTGCACGATTTACAAAATGGAGAGGTGTGTATAATATTTCAGATAAGTATCCAAGTAAATTATCAATTCACTCAAATGCACATGCGCTAGCAAGATATTCTTCAATTGTACAAGAGTGTAAAATGGTTCCAATAGTTGAGCCAGAAGTTTTAATGGATGGAAATCATTCAGCAGAAGATTGTTTTGATAAAACTTCAGCAGTATTAAAAAAATGTTTTGAAGAATTAGCACTTCACAATATTGATTTAGCTGGAATAATTTTAAAACCAAACATGATTTTAGCTGGAGCTAGTTCAGATAAAAAGTTATCAAACGAAGATGTTGCTAAACTCACATTAAAATGTCTTAAAGAAAATGTTCCATCAGAAGTACCTGGAATAGCATTTTTATCAGGAGGTCAATCAGAATTGGAAGCAACAGAAAACTTAAATTTAATAAATAAATACAATGACACAAATTTTATTATGACCTATTCATATGGAAGAGCATTACAACAAAGTGCTCTAAAATTCTGGTCAAAAGATATTAAAAATATTCAAGGTACTCAAAAAATATTTAATCACAGAGCTAATATGTGCACCCTTGCTTCTCAAGGGAAATGGTCAGCTGAACTTGAAAAAAAATAAAACAAATAAGAAATTTGTTTATTTAATTTCTCCAAATAAAATTGACAATGAAGATTTTTATACAGATCTATCTTTGGTATTAGAATCCAGAAAAGTAAGTTTTTTTCAACTAAGATTAAAAAATGAAAAAATTAAGAACGAGTTAAAAATTGGAAAAAGAATCAAAAAAATTTGTAAAAAATTTAATGTTAAATTTTTAGTTAATGACAACCCAATGCTTGCAAAAAAATTAAATGCTGATGGCTGTCACTTGGGACAAAAAGATATGGATATTCTTAAAGCTAAAAAAATTTTAAAAAATAAAATAATCGGTATTACGTGTCACAATTCAATTTCTCTAGCAAAAAAAGCTATTGCTGCTGGTGCTGACTATTTGGCTTTTGGAGCTTTTTATGCATCAAAAACAAAAAAGATTGAATTTAAAGCTAATTTAAAGATATTAAAATTAGCAAAAAAAATAACATCTACACCAATTGTGGCTATTGGAGGAATAAAACTTAGCAATTATAAAAAACTGTTATTGAATAAAGCTAACTTTTTAGCTATTTCAGGCTACATTTGGAATAATAAAAAATATAAACCATTAGAAGCTATTAAAAAATTAAAATGAAATTATACGCAAGTGAAATAAGAGTGGGAATGCTAATTGAATACAAGAATGACTTGTGGCAAGTCTTAAAAACTCAACACGTAAAACCTGGTAAAGGTGGTGCATTTGCTCAAGTTGAGATGAAAAGTGTTAATAAAAACACTAAGTTAAATGAAAGATTTAGATCGAGCGTGTCTGTAGAAAAAGCTTCACTAGATGAAACAAAATACAATTATCTTTATGGTGATGAAAATGACTATTATTTTATGGATCCCAAGTCTTACGAGCAAATTAACATTAAAAAAGAAATTATTGGTGAAAAAGGAAAAATGCTAACAGAAAATTTAGAAGTAACTATTAGTTTTTATAATGAAAAACCTTTAATTGTAGAACTTCCTAATCACATCACTTGTACTGTTGCAACGACTGATGTTGCACTAAAAGGACAAACGGTTTCTTCATCATACAAACCTGCCACGCTGGATAATGGTATAAATATTCAAGTTCCTCCCTTTATTGAAAGTGAAGATAAGATCATAGTCGATACTAGAACTATGGAATATATTAAAAAAATTTAAATTTTATGCAATCAATATCAGCCAATCTTAATATCATGATAAAGGCTGCTCAAAAAGCATCAAGAGCATTGATTAGAGATTTTGGGGAAATTGAAAAATTACAAGTTTCAATTAAAGGACCAACCGATTTTGTTTCTAATGCTGACTTAAAAGCTGAAAAGATAATTATTGAAGAGTTAAAAAAAGCAAGACCTTTCTACTCTATTTTGAGTGAAGAAGATGGATCTGAAACAAATAAGGATAAAAATAATATTTGGATTATAGATCCTATCGATGGAACAACAAATTTTTTACATGGCATTCCTCATTTTGCAATATCTATTGCTTTAAAATCTAACAACGAAATAGTTGCTGGGTTAATTTATGACCCAATCAAAGATGAAATGTTTTACGCAGAAAAAGAAAATGGGGCTTTTTTTAATAATCAAAGAATTAGAGTTTCAAAAAAAAGAGATTTAAATAAATGTTTGTTTGCAACTGGTGGTTTATTAAAAGATCATCTTGATTTGCCTTTAAGAAAATCTGGTAGTGCCGCTCTTGATATGGCTTATGTTGCAGCTGGAAGATATGATGGATACTTTCAAAATGACCTTAATTTGTGGGATATTGCAGCAGGTATAATAATTTTAAGAGAGGCTGGTGGTATAATCAACGAAATAGATCTATCTCAAAATAGAAAAATCAAAATAAAGGCCTCTAGTGAAGCAATTAATGGCAAAATGTTAGAAAAATTAAAGAACTTTTAATTGTTTTATAGAATTCTTTTGCTATAAGTCTCGATATGAAAAAAGACATACATCCAAACTACCACACTATAAAAGTAGAAATGACAGATGGAACTCAATTTGAAACTAGATCAACTTGGGGTAAAGAAGGTGAAGTTTTAAAGTTAGAAATTGATCCAAAATCACATGCTGCTTGGACAGGAGGAAAACAAAAACTAATGGATAAAGGTCGAGTCAGCAAATTTAATAAAAAATTTCAAAATTTTAGGTCAGAAAAAAAAGATTAAATGTCAAACGTACCTTTAATGCCTATGGCAACCGCTGTATGGTTAGTAGAAAATACAACTCTTACTTTTAAACAGATTGCAAAATTTTGTAATTTGCATGAAGTTGAAGTTCAAGGAATAGCAGATGGTGAAGTTGCCAAAGGAATAAAAGCTTATAATCCTATTATATCTGGTCAACTCACTAGAGAAGAAATCGAATTAGCATCAAAAGATGAAAATAAAGATATAAATATTAAAAATACTGATATTGAAATATCGGCAGAAGATAAAAAAATAAAAAAATACATTCCTTTATCTAAAAGACAAGATAAACCAGACTCAGTTTTATGGTTAATTAAGCATCACACCATCTTAAAAGACTCTCAAATAGCAAAATTAGTCGGTGTAACTAAAGCTTCAGTGACCTCAATTAAAAATAAAAGCTATTGGAATTATAATAATTTGAACTCTAAAGATCCTGTAGCATTAGGTCTTTTTTCTCAAAAAGATTTAATTAAAGCTATTGAAAAAGCTGAAAGAAGAATAAAAAGAGAAAAAAAAGAAAAAGAAAAAGCAAAAAAAGCTTCGGAAACAACAAATAATGAATAAATATAATAGACATCAAAATTTAAAAGTGATAGTTACTCATTTTTTTGGAGGTACTTACGAAAATAGAAGTTAAAGATAATAATATTGAACAAGCGCTTAGAGTTCTTAAAAGAAAACTACAACGTGATGGTTTCTTTAAGGTGGTAAAGCTAAAGAGTGTGTATGAAAAACCGTCTGAAAAGAAAAAAAGAATACTTCAAGAAAATATTAAAAGAGTTAAGAAGCTAAATAAATTAAAAAATAGAATTTAAGTATACCGCGGGGTGGAGCAGTCTGGTAGCTCGTCAGGCTCATAACCTGAAGGTCGGCGGTTCAAATCCGTCCCCCGCAACCAAATTAACACTTTTTTAATTTAGTATTTATAAATATTTAAAATTTATCTGATGATAAATTATATATTAAATCATTA
>CALSWN010000008.1 GCA_943841085.1 uncultured Candidatus Pelagibacter sp.
CGTTTACTGGCTGAAGATCAATTTTAAGTGATCCACCAGACATGTCGCTAACCATTTTTGCATAATCTCCTGCCATTTCAAAAAAGATGTTAGCGCCTGAAGGCCAAGCTGCTTGCATCTTAAGTGTAACAGGAGCTGCATTAGCGATACTAGGCATTGCTACAGCTGTTGCTGCTGCTGCACCTGTTGCTGCTGCTGCTTTAAAGAACCTACGTCTTGAAGGTGCTTTAGTAACCTTCAAAGATTTTTTATCTTTAATCATTGTTTCTCCTTATTAGTTAATTAACTACAAATATTTAATCACAAAAAGAGCCCTGAGTCATATGTCAAATTTGACCTAATTAGACAAAACTAATTTTATTTACAACTATTAGTAGAATGTTTTGATCTTGATCAATTTACTTTGTTCTTGCATTTACCAGTTTTAAAAAACTCATCAATATTATCTATTGCTAGATTAGCCATTGCTATTCTTGTAAGCTTAGTTGCACTTCCTAGATGAGGAAGAATAAAAACACTTTTTATTTTTAAATATCCAGGATTCAAATTGGGCTCACCTTTGTAAACATCCAAGCCTGCCGCATAAATTTTTCTTCTACTCAATGCATCAATTAATGCTTCGTCATCAACAATGTCACCACGAGCTACATTCGTGATTACAGCTCCAGTTGGAAAATACTCCAATGTTTCTTTATTAATTAAATTTTCTGTTTCTTTAGTTGCGGGACAACAAATTGATAGTACGTCAGATACAGAAAAGAGACTTTTTAGATTATCGTGATAAATAGCACCTTGTTCTTTTTCATCATTCAGCTTGGATCTGTTATGATAGTGTATAACCATTCCTAATGATCTAGCAATTTTAGCAATTTTTTGTCCAATTCTTCCCATTCCTAAAATTCCAAGTCTTGTTCCAGTCAATTGCTTTCCAATTAAATAGTCAGCTGACCATTTCCAGTTGCTTTCTTTTGCACTTTGAATTCCCTCAGAAACTCTTCTGCAAGCACCTAATATTAATAAAATTCCAATCTCTGCTGTAGCATCAGATAAAACTTCAGGTGTATTGGTGACTGCAATTCCTTTTTTTTTAGCTGCTTCTAAATCTATATTTCCAAAACCAACTGCAAAATTTGAAATAACCTTAATACTACTTGGTAATTTGTTAATGGTTTCTTCATCCATCTTATCTGTAAGAGAGGTAAGTATCGCATCATTACCTTTGCTCATTTCAACAAGTTTAGATTGAGAATACAATTCATCATTACTATTAAATTTTGCTTCAAATAATTTTGAAGCTTTATCTTCTGATTCTTTTAATAATCTTCTGGTAATAATTATTTTTTTCATAATTAATTCTTTTGTAATATTTTTGGTTTTGGTCCCCCAGTATACCAATCTAAAATCTCAATAGTATGTAAAATTGGAGTTTTAGTTCCATTGGCAATTTGGGTGATGCAGCCAATATTTCCAGTTGAAATAAAGTCTGGTTCTAAACTTTCAATATTTTTTACCTTTTTTCTCAATAATTGTTTTGCTATTTTTGATTGTAAAATATTATATGTCCCTGCTGATCCACAACATATATGTCCCTCAGGAATTTCCATAACTTCGTTTCTCGTTTTTGAAAGTAGTTCCATGGGTTGATTGTGGACTTTTTGTCCATGCTGCATTGAACAGGCCGAATGATATGCAATTTTATATTTTTTATCTTTTAATTTAAAATTTAATTTAAGGTTTTCATTTAAATATTCAGTTACATCTTTTGTTAGTTGAGAAATTATTTTAGCTTTCTTTCTCATTATTTTATCATCTTTAAAAATGAAACCGTAATCTTTCATTGTAGTTCCACAACCTGATGTATTGGATAAAATCGCATCCAAATTACCTTTTAAATGTTCATCATACCATATGTTAATATTGTTCCTGAAATCTTGATGTGCATCATCTTCTTTTCCAAGGTGGTGATTTAAAGAGCCACAACATCTAATTTTTTTTGGCACAACTACTTCTACCCCGTGCCGATTTAAAAGTCTTATAGTTGCCTCATTTATTTGTGGTGAAATTTCTTTTTGTACACATCCAGTTAAAAGTGCAACTCTAGAAACAATTTTTTTTCCACTAACTTTATAAATTTCTTTTTGTTTAATAGTTTTTTTTGGAAAACTTGGGGGCATCAAACTCATCATATCTTTTATTTTTGATGGAAATAAAAACCGTACTGGTTTTGATAATTTAACTAACAAGCTTACGAATCTAAAATATTTAGTATTAGGAAGAACAACAGATAAAAATTTTCTAATTGCTCTATCAAAAAAAGGTCTTTCATAATTTTTTTCAATATATTTTTTTCCGTGGTCAATAATGTGCATATAATTGACTCCGGCAGGACACGTTGTCATGCAGCTATAACAAGAAAGACATCTATCAATATGTTTTACTACTTTTGAAGTTGGTTTTTTTTCATTCTCCAACATATCTTTAATCAAATATATTCTTCCTCTTGGTCCATCTAATTCATCTCCAAATATTTGATGAGTAGGACACGTAGCATTACACATTCCACAATGAACACATTTTTTGAAAATTTTATCTGAAGAGACATTATCAGCATCACTTAATTGATTTTTTGAAAAATTTGATTGCATTAAACTCCTCTATACATCTTTCCTGGATTAAATATCCTTTTTGGATCGAAGCTTTTTTTTATTTTTTCTGATATTAATAATCTTGTTTCATTTACTGTAAATACAGTTTCTTCAAAATCAAATTTCTCAGATTTTTTGATTATTGTTAAATATCCACCAAGATCCTGTGTAATTTTTTTAATTTCTTTTATCTTAATATTTTGTGAGGATGGTATTTCTACCCAATGTAAAGAACCACACCAATCAATATAATATTTAAATTTATTTTCAATATTTTGAATTAATTTGATACTTGATGATGGAGGCACTACAATTCTTAATAAATTATTATTTGTTTGATTAAAAAGCTCAAGACTATTTATCTTTTTCCAAAATGGAATTGATTGATGTAGATCAAGTATTGTTGTGTTTAATTTATCTAATTCTAGTTCTTGATTTAATTTTTTAATTTTTTCATTTATTGATACTTTGTCTCCTTCAACCCTGATTGCTAAAAATGACCTATTAGATTTAAGATCGTTAAATTTGAAAACTCTATCTTTATTGTATTTATATTCCTCATTCTTTGGCTCCTCTGGAACAAATACTGCACCAGAAACGTCGCTGCTAGAGCTTGATATCTTTTCAAATAATTCATTAACTAATTTTTTTTCCTCAGTGTAAACAACGATTGTTGAGCATGATTTTTGTTTAGGTAAAACTTTTAAAGTTACTTCCGTTAGTGCCACAAGTGTTCCAAAAGCACCAGCAATCAATTTAGATAAGTCGTATCCAGTAACATTTTTTACAACTGTCCCCCCAGATTTAATAATGTCACCTTTTCCATTAACACCTCTAAAACCTAAAATATGATCTCTTACACTTCCAACTTTAAATCTTCTAGTTCCAGCAAAATTACAAGATAAGTAACCAGCAACTGTACCCTTGTTGGATTTTCCATCTTTTATAAAACCAAAGTCAACAATTTCAAATGCAAGTTCTTGATTGTTTTTTTCTAATTCCGTTTCAACTATCTCTAAAGGTGTGTTGGCTTTAACTTTTATATAAAGTTCCTCTGGTAGGTATTCCACTATGCCTGAAATTTTTGATAAAGATAATCGTTCTGCACACTGAGTTTTATTTCCAATAAAATTTTTAGTGTTTGTTCCAATCAGTTCTATTGGTGAATTTTTATCATATAAATCTCTTACTATATTAGAGACTTGTGCTTCATCCTCTGGGTAATAAGTCTTATCAGAATCTTGGAAGATTTGGGAATTTTTCTTCACCTCTGTGAACATGAACCCTTCCTTCCTCTGCACATTTTCTTAAAATTGGATAAACTTTTCCTGGATTTAACAAATTTTTTTCATCTAAAGATTTTTTAATATCTAATTGTTGTTGAATATCTTTATCGTTAAACATTTCACACATTAGTTCTCTTTTTTCAATTCCCACACCATGCTCACCAGTTATTACTCCTCCTAATCTTACACAAGTTTTTAAAATTTCAGCTCCAAACTCCTCAGTTTTTTTTAGTTCTTCTTTATTGCTTCCATCAAACATTATCAATGGATGTAAATTTCCATCACCTGCATGAAAACAATTAGCAACGGGTAAATTATATTTTTTAGATAAAGTTTTTATTTCTAACAAAGCTTCAGCTAATTTTCCTCTTGGTATCGAACCATCCATGCAATAATAATCTGGTGCCATAGCTCCACATGCGGGGAACGCTGCTTTTCTTCCTGCCCAAAAAGATAATCTTTCTTTTTCATCTTTACTTAGCTTTAAACTTGAGCAATTATTTTTCTTACAAATATTACTGACCTGATTTAATAGTTCATCCACTTCAGAAACTGTTCCATCTAATTCAACTATTAATAAAAGTTCAGCATCTCTTGGATATCCTGCTTTACTAAAATTATCTGTAGCCTCTATTAATGCCTTATCCATTATTTCCATGCCCGCAGGAACAATTCCACTTGAAATAATTTCAGATGCTGCATTTCCACCTTCCTCAATAGTTGGAAAACCAATTAATGCAGCTTTAACTACTTGAGGATTTTTAAGAATTTTTACTGTTGCCTCTGTAATCACCCCCAATAATCCTTCAGATCCACAAATTAAACCCATAAGGTCATATCCTTCTTGATCAAGAGTTTTTCCTCCAACTCTACAAATTGTTCCATCCATCATAACAATTTCAACTCCAAGAATATTATTAGTAGTAGTTCCATATTTTAAAGAATGGACACCTCCAGAATTTTCAGCAACATTTCCTCCAATCGAACATGCAAGTTGACTTGATGGATCTGGCGCATAATAAAAACCCTTATGTTTTACGGCATCAGTAATTCCTAGATTTGTTACACCAGGTTGAGTTACTACACACTTGTTTTCAAAATCAATTTCAAGAATTTTATTAAATTTTCCAAGACTTAATAATATTGCATCATTTAAGGGTAGTGCTCCTCCTGAAAGACCTGTACCTGCTCCCCTCGGAACAACTTTTACATTTTCTTTATGACAAAATTTTAAAATATTGCTTACTTCAATTGTGTTTTCTGGCATGACAACAGCCAATGGGGTTTGAGTATAAGCAGCTAATGCATCTGTCTCATAAGGTTTGATTTCATCTGAATGAGTTAAAACATTTTCTGGGTTTATAATCTTGGAAAGATTTTTAAATATATATTCTTTTTTGCTAATTGTTACTTCGTTAATCTTTGGCAAAACCAATTCACTCATAGGTCTTAGCCTAGCATTTTTTTTATATTTTCCAATGCGTTAGAAATGTTGTCTTGTGAGGCTGCAAAGCTAAATCTTACGTAATCATTACATGTTTTGCCAAAGGCAGTACCTGGAACAATGGCAACACCCGCCTCATGCATTGCTTTTTTACAAAATTCTGCGCCGTTCATACCTGTTCCTATTACTTTTGGAAACGCATAAAAAGCTCCCCCTGGTAGACTGCATTCAACTCCTGGTAAGCTATTCAAGCCTTCATGAATTAATTTTCTTCTTTGTGTAAACTTTGCCATCATTTCATTAATTGAATCATCTGGTCCATCTAGTGCAGCAATACCTGCAAATTGTGCTGCTGCATTTACACATGAGACACTATTAATCAAAAGTTTATTTACATGTTGCACTAATTCCTTAGGCCAAAAACTCCATCCAAGTCTCCACCCCGTCATAGAATATGCTTTACTCCAACCTTCTAATACAATTAATCTTTCTCTTAACTCGGGATAATTAAAAAAAGAAGGCATTTCTTTATTATCAAAAATTTGCCTGCTATAAATTTCATCACTTAATATCGTAACGTGTGGATGTTTTTTAAGGCCTTCTGCTAATACATCAATGTCCGTTTTTTCTACAAAACTCCCTGTGGGATTATTTGGATTAATTAGTATTAACAATCTAGTTTTATCAGTAATTAGTGATAAAATTTTCTCTGGATTAAATTTAAGATCTTTATCTTCAGTTAAATTATAAGGCACAGATGTTGAGCCAGTATAATTAATCATCGACTCATAAATTGGAAAAGCAGGTGTAGGATGTATTATTTCAGCACCAGGCTCACCAAAACATTGGATTGCATAACTCATTGTAGGTTTTCCACCCGGCATGATTAGAATTCTTTCAAAATCTACATCAACACTATATTGTTTTTTAATCCATCTTGTAACAGCTTGTCTACACTCTGGAATACCATTAGACATTACATATCCATGGTGACCGTCATCTAAAGCTTTTTTTGCAGCTTCAACAATATGTTTTGGCGTTTTAAAATCAGGCTGACCTAAACCTAAATGAATCATTGGATGTCCTTTTGCTTCTAATGCTTTGGCTTCAGCCAAAACACTAAATGCGCTTTCTGTTCCTAATCTTTCTAAATTTTTAGCTAATTTCATTCTTAATCCTATTATTTCTAACTTCTAAATTAATTTATTATTTATATATCTATTTTTAATAAGTAATAGTTATTTTCTATATATTAACTTTGACGCATTTAATTCTTTCAAATTTTTACATCCCATCAATACCATATTTCGATTGATTTCTTCATGCATGTTTTGTAATAAACGTTCGACCCCAGATTGACCTCCTGCTCCTAAAGCAAACAAAAACATTCTACCGAAACTACATGCTGTTGCTCCAGCTGCTAATGCTTTTAAAACATGAGTTCCACGTCTTATTCCACCATCTAAAATAATCTCTAATTTATCTCCAACTGCCTCTCTAATTGCATTAATTTGATCAAAAGGTGATCTTGAACCATCTAATTGTCTGCCCCCATGGTTTGAAATCATTATTGCAGTACATCCAATATCAATTGCTTTTTTTGCATCCTCAACTGACATCACTCCTTTTAAAGCAAAGGGTTTATTCCATTTTTTTACACAATATTCTGCATCTTTCCAATTCATGGCCGGATCATACTGTTCATTAATGTATTCAATTACAGACTTAGAAATATTAGTGCCTTTATCCGTTTTATTTTTAACATTAGATAATTCAAATTTACCATGAGTAAAATAGTTAAATACCCATTGTGGATGCATAGCAAAACTTATTAAACTTTGTAATGTAAGTTTTGGAGGAGTGGTAAAACCTGTTCTATGATCTTTTTCTCTATTACCTGCAACTAAGGTATCAACAGTTAAACACATCCCATCAAACCCTGATACTTTACATCTATCTATTAGATCATCAGTTATTGATTGATCTTTATGCACATAAAGTTGAAATAATTTTGGACCTTTAGATATCTCGGCAATTTCTTCAATTGTATTATTTGCCATTGTTGACATGCTATAAAAAGTTCCAAATTTTTCCGCAGCCCTCGCAGAAGCTTTATCGCCATCATAATGATAAAGTCTTTGCATTGCAGTTGGGGAGAGAAAAATTGGTATATTAATTTTTTTTCCAAAAACTGTTGTTGATAAATTTGGTTTTCCAACACTTGCAAGTATATTGGGAACTAAATCACAATCATTAAAGGAGTCAGTGTTTCTTTTCAATGTCACTTCATCATCTGCACCTCCATCAATATAATGGAAAATAGGTGAGGGTAATTTTTTTTTTGCTAGTCTTCTAAAATCATTAAAATTATAACAATCTTTAAGATTCATTATTTTTAAAATTTTGTTGAAATCGACAATGTTTCATTATTCGATCCTGGATTAATAGCACCCCAATCATTATTTGAAATATGATTATATGAGTAACCAATAGTGGAATTTTCAAAAATATTTATATCAAATTTAATTTCACTCTTAAATTCTAGAGCACTGCCTAAATCTTTACCATCACCTGCCTCATAATATCCTGGAGCAAAACTTGGTATTATATTCAAAAATCCTAAATTATATTCAGCCTGAATACCAGTGTATAAATATAAAGAATTGTCACCAGTCATAAATGCACCCGTAAGTGGTGAAAACTTTCCTAGAAATGTGTTTCTAAATAAGTTGTCATTATTGTGCTGTATTCCAACTAAAGTTGTTTGATCATCACCCTCTTTATCAATAACATCAAAAGTTCCTGAATAAAAATTATATTTATGTTCATTTTTGGAATTATTAAGTTCTTCACTTTGAACTGCTGTTGTGAATATTATTGTTAATAAAATTATATGAAGTTTTTTTAAATTCATTAGTTAGATATTCATTTTTTAAAAATTAATTTTTTTATCATTATTGCACCAGCTAGAAAAAATAACAACAATGGTAATAACCACAAAATATATGTATTTTTGTTAAATCCTGGATCATAAACAATCCACTCACCATATTTATCTTTTAAAAAATCATATATTTGTTTTTCTTTTAACCCTTCACTAATTTTTTTCTTAACAATCTGCTTGATACTAAAAGCAAATTCTGACTCTGAGTCATGGACAGATTGACCTTGACAAATTAAACAACGAATATTCTTTAAGATTTTAATTTCTATTGCAGCTGTTTTTTCATCAGATTTTAATTGATAAAATCCTAATGAAAAGAAAACTATTAATATTATCTTAAAAATTTTCATTTAATAATTAATTTAATTTCTTCTACAATTTTTTCATTAATTGGTCCTATAAACTTTTTTATAATTTTTTTATCTTTATTAATTATAAACGTTTCTGGTACGCCGTAAGCTCCAAATTCTACACTTAATGTTCCATCACTATCAATTAAAATTTTAGTGTAAGGATTTCCAAACTCATTTATAAAGTTTTTAGCATTATTTAATTTATCTCTATAATTTAGTCCAATCAATCTAACTGATTGGTGTTCTTTCAATTTCATTAAAAATGGGTGTTCGTCTCTACAAGGGACACACCAGGAAGACCAAATGTTTACAAGATAAAAATTACCTTTTTCAAAAATTTTTTCTGAGTCTATATAAATATTTGAATTAAAATCTTTAGCTCTAAAAACAGGTATATCTTTTTTATTATTAATTTTAGGTTTATAAATTTTTATATTATCTAGTCCTTTATAAAAAATAACAAAACAAAAGCTTAAAAATCCTATTAATGCAAATAAGATAAATTTATTTTTCATTTTTTTTTTTAAATAAACTCATTAGTCCTCCGAAACTTATTAATAAAACAGAAGTCCAAATCCAAATCATAAATGGTTTTACTTGGTATCTGATATTGAAATACTCATTACCTTTAACATGACTCATAACTAAAAATTTGTCATTTAATATGGATGTTTTTATGTCCGCCTCGCTAGTGATAGTTTTGGGTTGATTATAAATTCTAATTTCAGGTTTTAATTCAATGGTTTTACTATTCCGATCTTTTATTTCAAAATAGGCAATAATTGACTCAAAATTACTTTCTTTTTTTTTTTCTATTCTTTTAAGAAAGATTTCACCATTGCTATAATTATATCTTTCTCCAATTTTTATATTGGTTATAGTTTCTGAAGATAAGATGCTGTTAAATAAAATACTTAATACCAATAAACTAAAACCAAAGTGTGATAATGTTTGTGCTATGTTTAGCTTTTTATCGAACAGTTCTTTCAAAGTTGTAAAAAAAAGAAAAAAAGCAGCTGAAACTAAAATTGTATTAAAAAGTAAATCTACTTTTAAATTTTTAATTATCAATAATGATAACATTACAGAGATTATAAAAATAATGATTAGCGAATTTTTATTATCAATTTTTGATTTAATCCATTTAAGTCTAGGCACAAAAGACATTAATAATAAAAAAACTATTAAAAAAGGTGTTATCAATTTTTGATAAAATGGAGGTCCAACCGATATTTTTTCAGACGATATTACATCTAAAAAAATTGGATAAACCGTGCCTATCAAAACAACTGATAAAAAATACATCATAAACCAATTATTTATTAAGACAGAAGTTTCTCTACTAAGCCAAAAAAGTTGTAAATCTTTATAATTTTTTTTTTGAAATATAAAAAATATTATTAAAGATAAAGATATTAAAACAAATAAAAAAATTAATATAAAGACTCCTCTTGCTGGATCATTAGCAAATGTATGAATAGAATTTAATATTCCAGATCTGACTAAAAAAGTTCCACACATACTTAATGTGAATGTTGAGATAGATAATATGACTACCCAGGATGTAAACATATTTCTTTTTTCTAATACTGTAATACAGTGTAATAGAGCAGTTAATGACAGCCATGGCATTAAAGAGATATTTTCAACTGGATCCCAAAACCAAAAGCCGCCCCAACCTAGTTCATAGTAAGCCCAAATTGATCCTAACATTATTCCCACAGTCAAAAAAATCCACGAAACTAAAACCCATTTCTTAATGTGTTGACCCCAGTCTTTTGAAATATAATTTAGCACAACAGCTGCCAGTGCTGACGAAAATATTACAGATGTCCCAACATAACCTAAGTAGAGAATTGGAGGATGAATTGCTAAAGCAGGGTCCTGTAAAATTGGATTAAGACCAAGTCCTTCATTAGGAACTGGAAATAAATAATTAAATGGATTAGACGTCATTAAAACAAATAAAAAAAATCCAATAATTATTATTTGTTGAAATAATAAAGTTAAAATTCTATATTTTTTGGGTTGTTCTCTTGACTTAATTAAGAATAAAAAAATAAATAAAGTTAGTACCATCAGCCACAATAATAAACTTCCCTCATGGTTTCCCCAGGTACCTGAAATTTTGTAAAATAATGGTTTGGTTGTATGAGAATTATTAAAAACTGTCTCATTGCTAAAGTCGGAGTTTACAAAAGATATAATTAAACTTAAAAAACTCACAACAACCAACATCAATTGTAAGAAAGATAGTGATAATATATTTTGATTAATTTTATTATTACTGCTGTTAAAATCTTTGGCTGAGACAATACATAGTAAAAATGAGGATAATAAACCCAAAAGCAATGAATAATATCCTATCTGATTAGCAAGCAATTTATTTATCTCCTAGAGCTTCTTTAACTTCCGGGGGCATATAATTTTCATCATGTTTTGCCAAAATTTTAGTAGCCGAAAAATAATTCTTATCTTTTAAAAAACCTTCTGCAACCACTCCTTTACCTTCTGCAAATAAATTTGGAACAACTCCTGAATAACTGACATTAATCTCATTTTTAAAATCAGTAATAATAAAATTAATTTCATCAGAATTTATAAAAACTGAGCGTTCTTTAACCATTCCTCCTATTCTTATCCTTTTTTTATCTAATTCTATTAACGATTTTATTTCAGATGGTGACTGAAAGTATACAACATTTTCTTTTAACGACTGTAAAACTAAAAAAACTGTTAAAATTAAAGAGATTAAAACTAGAGTTAAAAATATAAATCTTAATTTAACTTTTTTACCATACATGGTGTATTAGTTAAATGTTTGATGTATTGGATAATATTTCTCTATTAATACTTTGTAATCTTGCAACTCTAGCATTATCTTCATTCAGAGAGCCAAATTTAGCAGCAAATCTTTTTTGCTCTTTTAAAAGGTGTAATTTTGTTACAAAGTATAAAGTTGTAAAACTAATCAATGTAAAAGAAAAAGCTGACCATACATAAGCTCCATATCCATTCATTGAAATTATTTCATTTATCATAATCTATCTAATCCTTTATTCTTAACTTTTATCAGTTCAGTATTATATTTCATCAAAAAAATGAGGATTGAAAAAAGGGCAAATGCCGCAGTCATAATGCCCAGAGGCACCAACATTGATGTGTGTATTGCCGTGTTGGTTGATAAAATATTAATTGAAGATGGTTGGTGTAGCGTATTCCACCAATCAACTGAAAATTTGATAATTGGAACATTTATCGCTCCTAAAATTGCAATCAAAGAAGTAATTTTTATCACTTTTTCTTTATCTTCATAAATTCGCCAAGACAATAAATACATTCCATAGAATATAGCTAAAATTAACATAGAGGTTATTCTCGCATCCCATGCCCACCATGTTCCCCAAGTAGGTTTTCCCCAAATTGATCCCGTAACTAATGCAATGATATTAAAAACAAATCCA
Organism: uncultured Candidatus Pelagibacter sp.; assembly: GCA_943841085.1. Classification (GTDB taxonomy): domain Bacteria; phylum Pseudomonadota; class Alphaproteobacteria; order Pelagibacterales; family Pelagibacteraceae; genus Pelagibacter. Next base: position 12,137 of record CALSWN010000008.1, read on the forward strand.
GAGGGTGCTAAACTTTTAGCAATTAAGGAAAGGTGTTTGTTTTTAAAAACAAAACTCCCAACTGATAAAAAAGCTAGACTAGAAAATATTCCTAGCGCAATCCATGCTGCTGGCACATGAACATACATAATTCTTACTACTTCACTTTGCTTATAATCTTCAGGTGATAGAACAAGTGCTTCAATTAAACCAATAGTTAATACAATTACAAATAAAAATAAAACATACTTTTGTGCTTTAGAAATTATAATAAAGATTTTATTAGGTTCAAAAGATTTAAACATCTTTAGATTATACATTATAAAAAATATTATTTAATTTTTATTATGACGACATTCCAGTCAAGAATGTTGAGGGAGACAATAATACTAGGTTATATTTTTACACTCTTGACCAGAATATTACCAAAAAATAACTAAAATCTGTGTCTATGATTTGAGCTAATTGTGTTAAAAAAATGAATTAGTTTGAAGGTTTAAAATAACTTGAGCCTTTTCTTCCTGAAAAAATCTCTTCAATTAAAGGGTGTTTAATTGGTTCTTCTGAGTCGTCCATAAGTAAGTTTTGCTCTGAAACATATGCTTCATATGTAATTTCATCATTTTCAGCTAATAAATGATAAAAAGGCTGATCTTTTTTGGGTCTAACATTTTTGGGGATAGATTGATACCACTCCTCAGAATTATTAAACTCAAAATCAACATCATAAATCACACCTCTGAATTCAAAGTGTTTATGTTTTACTATGTCTCCAATTGAAAATTTAGCTCTTTGTGTCGCCATTAGTATTAATATGGGGTTTTAAAAAAAAAAATCAATAAAAAAAATATAATTGTTTTGTGGATATGTTAATATGTCTCAAATGAATAAATCTTTACTTAAATTTATAACTGACTTTGGACCTTTAGCTATATTTTTTTTCTTCTATTATAATAATGATAAAAATTTATCAGTTGCTATTCCTCCACTTATAGTTGCAACATTGACCGCACTGGCGATTGTTTGGTTTTTTGAAAAAAAAATACCAATGATGCCTTTACTAAGTGGTATCTTAATTACACTTTTTGGTGGGCTAACAATTTATTTTAATGATCCAATCTTTATATATGTAAAACCAACAATCATAAATATCTTATTTGCTTTAGCTTTATATTTTGGAAAATACTTTACTAACGAGCCTGTTCTTAAAAAAATTATGGGTAAATCAATTACGTTAACAGATATTGGTTGGGAATTATTGAATAGAAGATGGATGTATTTTTTCTTTGGTCTTGCGATTCTAAATGAGTGTATTTGGAGGACACAAACTGAGGAGTTTTGGGTAAATTTTAAAGTTTGGGGAATGTTACCAATAACACTTGTATTTACTGGCCTTCAAATCTCTTTAATTAATAAACATAAATCTAATGAATAAAAATTTAAAACTAGTCATAAATAATTCACATAATCGAATGAAGGAAGAACAATTTTTTGAAAAAAATGAACTTAAAATTATTCTTAATCTATACGCAAAAATGGTTTCTGCAGGATCTTGGAAAGATTATGGTTTAAATATTTCCAGCAGACAGGTAAGTTTTAGTGTTTTTAAAAATGCTGCCGAGAATGCTTTATATAAAATTTGTAAGAATTTTAAACCTAATAATAAAAATCTAAAATATTTAATTACAGATTATAATGGTAAAATTTTAAAAAATTCTTTTGATCTCGAAGTTTTACTTAAAAATACTAATTGGAAAAATCTTAAGAATAAATATTAATTATTGCTGATATTTATTAACAATTCTTTTGAGATTTTAATCTCGTTAAATGATTAATTCTTTCATCTGCTGCTCTGATAGCATCATTTGCATTCATTTGAGTTGCTACCATACCTGGCAACCAAAATAAGAGTGCTCCAACATTAGTTGCTGTTCCATAGCTTTTTTCAGCTTTTGCATCTCTTTTGTAATTTGATGCTATTGCTATTTCACCATCAAGCTGTGAGCAGTTCATTTTGCTATCATTAGGGCCTATAACACTTACAACATGTGGAGTTGCACAAGCATTTAAAAATAAAGCTAAAAAAGAAAAAGATACAAATTTTTTTATCATATAAATAATTTACTTATTTTAACGTCTTTGTCCAAATAATCTTAACAACATTATGAATAGATTTATAAAGTCTAAGTAAAGAGTTAAGGCACCCATTACAGCTTTTTTGCCCATTAACTCCCCATTGTCACTCACAACATACATATTTTTAATTTTTTGAGTATCATAAGCTGTAAGGCCAACAAAAATTAAAACACCTAAAATTGAAATTACAAAATCCATCATTGTAGATCTCATAAACATATTAACAACAGAGGCAATAATTATTCCAATCAAGCCCATCATCAAGAATGAACCAAGTTTTGTAAGGTCTCTTTTAGTTGTGTAACCGTATAAGCTCATTGCACCAAATGTTATTGAAGTAATAAAAAATACTCTAGTAATACTAGCGCCGGTATATACTAAAAATATTGATGACAATGATAATCCCATTAAAGAAGCAAAAACCCAAAAAGTTGTCTGAGCAGAGGATGCTGTCATTTTGTTAATTTTGGCACTCATATAAAATACAACACCAAGTGGGGCAAGCATTACAACCCATTTAAAACCTGATAAAAAAATTGTGTTTCCTAAACTTGTTAAAGCTGTAACTGAGCCGTTAGCATCTGTAACAACTGATAATTTAAAAAATATTAATGATACTAGACCTGTTAGTAAAATCCCAGAAGCCATGTAGTTATATACTTTTAGCATATAGGCTCTTAAGCCTTCGTCCATTACTACGGTTGACTGTTGTGCTTCTTTGACTTTATTTAGTATGTTTTGTTTATTAAATTCCATGATTTACATATAATATGTTTTTACTAATAATTCAAGATGTCTTAAAACCCTTAAAAATTAATATTTATGAATTATAAAAAGTTAGGAAATACAGAGATTGATGTAAGTACAATTTGTCTTGGTACAATGACTTGGGGGGAACAAAATACTCAAGAAGAAGGTTTTGAACAAATGGACTATGCTTTAGATCAAGGAGTAAATTTTTGGGATACAGCTGAAATTTACTCAATCCCTCCTAAACAAGAAACGTTTGGGGATACGGAAGTAATTATTGGTAATTGGTTTGAAAAAACAAAAAAAAGAGAGAAAGTAATTTTAGCCTCAAAAGTTTGTGGACCTATGCGAGAATATGTCAGAGGTGGTGGTAACCAATTTGGAACAAAAAATATTAATGAGGCACTTGAGGGAAGTTTGAGAAGATTAAAAACAGATTATATAGATTTATATCAATTACATTGGCCTGAAAGAAGAACAAATTTTTTTGGAAAGCTAGGTTACGAGCATGATGACAGTAATGAATGGACTCAATTCGAAGATGTTTTAGAAAATTTACAAAAATTTATAGAACAGGGTAAGATAAGATATGTGGGCTTATCAAATGAAACTCCTTGGGGATTGTCTAGATTTTTAGAACTATCTAAGGAGAAAAACCTACCAAGAATGCTTTCAGTTCAAAATCCATACAATTTATTAAATAGAACTTATGAAGTTGGTCTTGCTGAAATGTCTGTTAGAGAGAAAGCTGGATTATTAGCTTACTCACCACTAGCATGTGGATACTTATCTGGAAAATATAGAAATAATCAAATGCCAAAAGGTACAAGAATAGAGAGAGATGGCGAATTCTGGACCAGATATAATAAACCTAATTCAAACAAAGCGATTGATGCCTATTATGAGGTGGCAAAAAAAAACAGATTAAATTTGGCTCAAATGTCCCTAAAGTTTTTGGAGATACAGCCTTTCGTGACATCTGTTATTATAGGTGCTACGACAATGGAGCAGTTGAAAACTAATATAGAAAGTGTAAATGTAAACTTGACAGATGAAATTATTAAAGAAATAAATGAAGTACAAACAATATATCCTAATCCATGTCCATAATTAAAAAATTAATATTCATAATATTTTTGATTACTTTCTCTAATCAAATTGTTGCTGAAGAAGTTAAAAAAATGGGTACACATAAGGATTGGGAAACTTACGTTATAAATAGTGATTCTGGCAAAGTTTGTTTTGCTCAGTCGAAGCCTGTTCTACAAGCACCAAAAAACAAAACTTTAAGAGAGGCAAGGTTATTTATTAGTTTTAGACCAGGAGAAGATATAGCTAACGAAATTAGTATTACTAGTGGGTATAATTATAATAATAAAAATTCTATAAAAGCTATATCAGGAAAAAATAAATACACATTTGATATCGTTAGAGAAAATTTTGCCTGGATTACAGATAAAAATTTCGAAAAAAAAATGATAAAAACTATGAAAAAAGGTTCTCGGATAATGGTTAAAGCACATAACCAAAAAGGATCTCAAACAATAGATCACTACTCACTGTTAGGTTTTACTAAAGCATACAAAGCTACAAAAGCAAATTGTAGTTAAATAAATGAAACCCAAAAAAAAAATAGTGCTCGCCTACTCGGGTGGGCTAGACACATCAGTTATCTTAAAGTGGTTACAAAAAAAATACGATGCAGAAGTTATTTGCTATACTGCAGATCTTGGTCAAGAAATTGATAAAAAAAAAATTACAAAAAATGCTAGAAGATTAGGGGTAAAAAATATTATAATTGAAAATTTAAAGGATGTTTTTGTAAAAGATTATGTTTTTCCTATGATCAGAGGTCATGCAATTTATGAAGGCGTTTATTTATTAGGCACATCAATTGCTAGACCGTTAATTGCAAAAAGACAGATTGCTATTGCAAAAAAATATAATGCACGTTCAGTATCACATGGCTCTACTGGTAAAGGAAATGATCAAGTGAGATTCGAATTGGGTTATCATTATTTTGGCCCAAAAATAAAAATAATTGCTCCATGGAGAATATGGAAACTAAATTCTAGAACTGATTTAATTAAGTATGCAAAAAAAAACCAGATTCCAATTCCCAAAGATAAAAAAGGTGCACCACCTTTTTCTATTGATGATAATTTATATCACACATCAACTGAAGGAAAAGTTTTAGAAAATCCAGTAAATGCAGCACCAGAGTTTCTTTTTCAAAGAACAGTTTCTCCAGAAAAAGCACCTAATAAACCTTCATTTGTAACTATAGGATTTAAAAATGGTGATCCAATAACTGTTAATGGTAAAAAGTTATCACCTGGAAATTTATTAGAAAAACTTAATAAACTTGCAGGCAAAAATGGAATAGGAAGAGTTGATTTAGTTGAGAATCGATTTATTGGAATTAAGTCTAGAGGTATTTATGAAACCCCTGGTGGAACATTATTGATGTCAGCACATAGAGCGATAGAATCTGTAACTTTAGACAAAGAAACTATGCATAAAAAGGATGAAATCATGCCCAAATATGCAAAACTTATTTACAATGGATATTGGTATTCAAAAGCAAGATTTAAGTTACAAAAAATTGTAGACCTTAAGAAAAACAAGGTGAATGGTTCTGTCAAACTTAAATTATATAAAGGAAATATAACTATAATCGCTAGACAAACTAGAAGTAAGGCCTACTCACTGAAAAAAGTTTCTTTTGAAGAAAATAAAACATTTAATAAAACAAATATAGAAAGATTTATTAATTTTCACAAAAAACAATTAAAATAGGTCAATTTTAAAGGACACTTTAACCTTTGCCTTTAATTCATAAATATCTATTCTAACAATATGGAATCATTAAAAAATTGGATGAAGGATGCAGCAAATATTTTGTTTGATGATAGTAAAAACGATCTAAGATCTTTACCAAGATCTGTAAGATTACAAATTTTGTTAGTTCTAAGTTTTGTTTGGACTACAGTTTTTAGTTTATATATATTTTCTTACACAACTTTTGCATTTGGTTGGGCTGGTCTTTATGTTGCTCATATCGGATTAATATTTGCAGTCTATATGACATTCAAGCATTTTCATAAAGCAGAGGCTCAATCTAGCAGTGTATTCAAAACTAAAAATTTTGATCCATTTAAAATTATGGTTATTGTTTTTGTGATTGTATTCATCTTTGTATTTTCTAAGGGAATAGAGGTTTTAACAAGTCCCAACCCTAGCTCTTATTCAATTCCCTATGATGGACCAGCAAAATCAGTGTTTGAAAAATGGCTACCATTTAGTAAAGATAAGTAATGGAAAAAATAGCAAAAAATTTACAGCTCGTACTGATGAGTATAATTTTAATAAGCACAGTAATAGCTGTTGGGATAGAAATTAAAAACATGTTTCTAAATCAATCAGTTACATTAGCTGATCTACTTTTAATGTTTCTTTATTTGGAAGTTTTAGCAATGGTTAGAGTTTTTTGGAATCAGCAATCAATAAGCATAACGTTACCCCTATTAATTGCGATTACTGCTCTAGCTCGATTTATTATATTGCAAGGAAAAGAAATGGACCCGACAGCGTTAGTTTATGAAGCTATTGCAATAGTTTTAATAGCAGCTGCAATTGTAATTCTAAGATTAAGACACAGCGATAAATTGGGTCTAAAAAGAAAAAAATCAAGATAATTTAATATGATATTTGAAGCCTCAAGGGCCAAGGCCGTTGATAAATTAAATAATTTTGTAGAAAATAATTTATCAGATTATTCAAAACTAAGAAATTTTGATTTTGGATCTAGCAATAGATCAAATATTTCTTGTCTGTCTCCATATATAACTCACGGAGTGATCAATGAATTAGAATTAATTGATAAATCGCTTAAAAAATTTTCATTTGCTAAAAATGAAAAGTTTATTCAAGAAGTTTTA
>CALSWN010000009.1 GCA_943841085.1 uncultured Candidatus Pelagibacter sp.
ACCTCAGTTTTTGTTTTTATTAATAATTTTTCTTTCTTGGAGCGGGTAAAGAGAATCGAACTCTTACATCCAGCTTGGAAGGCTAGCGTTCTACCATTGAACTACACCCGCACAACATCAAGAATACACTCCAATGTTATAAAAAAATTTATTGAATGGTGGAGGGGGAAAGATTCGAACTTTCGAAGACCGAAGTCAACGGGTTTACAGCCCGCCCCATTTGACCGCTCTGGAACCCCTCCTAATTGGGGAAGCGTCCCCTTGTTCAATAAAGCTTCAAACAACTAGCGTTTTATATATTTTTATTATGCAATTGCAACACGAGATTTACTGTAAAAACATGATAAAATACGTATAAAACATAGATATTTTATGAATAAATCATCTTTTTTTATTGTAGGTAAGCACGCTGTGATTGAAGCTTTAAAAAATCCTAGAAGAAAAGTTTTAAAAGTTTTTTTGACCGAAGATAGTAAAAAAAATATTCATAAAAAGAATCCAAAAAAAAATGTCTTAGAGGATGTAAAGGTATATTTTAAATCAAAAAAAGAGCTAGATAAATATACTTCAAAAGATCAAATAATGCACGGTGGATATGTTGCTGAAGTTGAAAAATATGATCAACCAGAGTTGAAGGAATTTATAAAAGGGAAAAATAATTTAACATTTGTATGTATAGACGAAGTGACAGATCCAAGAAATATAGGTTCATTAATAAGAAGTGCAGCATCATTTAACATTGATGGTTTGATAGTTAAAGAAAGACAATTCCCTTCAGATAGTAAACTGATGTATAAATCTGCAAGTGGATGCATGGAACATTTAAATATATTTGAAGTATCAAATATCAATTCTACACTTAAAAATTTAAGAGAAAAAAATTTTTGGGTATATGGATTTGACGCAAAAGGAGAAAAAAATTTTACAGAAATTAAATGGGAAGGAAATAATATATTACTTTTTGGTTCTGAAGGATTTGGTATGAGAGAGCATACAGGAAAATATGTAGATTATTTTGTAAAAATAGATATTAATAAAAATGTTGAGAGTTTGAACATATCTAATAGTGCAGCAATAGTCTTTCATCACATTAGCTATTCAAAAAAAATGTCTCAATAAATGTTATTTATATTTTTTGTATGATATTATCCAATTTAGTCAGGGTATTTTTTTTGTTAAATCTATCCAAAGAATTAAAACCATTCTTTGCTTTATTAATGGCATAATTATAATTACTTAAAATGTACTTAATTTGGTTTTTAAAACTTTGATCATTACCTGGTTTATACAAATAACCAAATTTACCATTTTCAAAAAGGAAATTGCTTAAACCAACTTTTGATGGAGCAAGACAAGGTATTTTATAACTTAAAGCCTCACCAAGAATATTTGGAGTTCCATCATATTTTGAAGTAACACAAACAATGTCAATTATCTTATGAAGTTTAACTAAAGGATCTTTTAAATATCCATGAAATTTAATATTCTTAGAAAAGTTCTGTGAAATTTTTTTCATTTCTGTTAAACAACTACCCTTGCCCACAATATGAATTTTAAATTTAGTAAAATTTTGCATCTCTATCAAATTTTTTAAAAAAAAGACAGGATCTTTGTCTTCAACAAGTCTCCCTATAAAAAATATATTATAAATCCTTTTAATCTTTTTATTGCCATTTTTTTTTGGGAAATAATTATAAATTACTTTCACATTTTTAACTTTCAAATCATTTTTAAGATAATTTTTATTGTTTTCTGAAAAAGTAATAACCATATCTGAATACTTGTAAAATCTAATAATAAATTTTTTAAAAAAATGTTGTTTATTTAAAAATTTTGACTCATATTTATTTTTGTTATTGGAAATTGCAGTTGGTGTTCTAATAATTAATTTTTTTTTAAGACCTAAAAGTTTGAAAAATAATAAAAAAAAATGATCCTGAAGAGAAAAAATTATTGAGTTTTTTTTTGTTATACCAACTAATAAAAAAGAGCATATAAGATTATTCAAAATTCTAAATTTAATTAAATATTTAATCTTAAAATTAATTATTTTGACTTTTTTATTTATTAATTTTAGTTGTTTTGTATTAAATGTATTTGTAACTAGAGCCACTTCATTATTTATTGAAAAATAATTCAAATAATTAATTAGTGTTTTTTCAATACCTCCATCTGATATTTGAGGGCAAAAAAAAATTAGCTTTTTTTTATTTTTTTTCAATTTTTTTTATAAATATTGTTATCGATCAAATACTTTACGTATTTTTTAACACCAATTTTTAAATTGTATTTCGGATTAAAATTTAACAGTTTTTTTGCTTTATTAATTGACAAAGTTCCTCTGCTTGGTTTTGTCTTGTCTCTTGGTTTAATCTTAAAATTTAGGTTAGGAAAAATTTTTTTAAGATTAATTACAAATGAATATAAGGTTTGAGCCTTACCATATGTTATGTTAAATATTTGATTTATACCTTTGTCTTTAGTTCCAGCAAGAACGCACCCTTTTGCTAAATCCTCAATGTAAGTGAAGTCTAATTTTTCATTTTTTCCCTCAATTTCAATTAGCTTATCTGTAAATGCATTTTCTACAAAAATTTGTGAAACCCTCCTATTCATATCTGTTGGTCCATAAACTGCTGAAGGTCTAATTATTGTATACGGAATATTATTTAATACACTTATGCCTTTTGTAATTATTTCACCAGCAAGTTTCATTGTTCCGTAAGCTTCTTTAGGTTTAACTGGACTTGTTTCATTAACTTTGCTTGTTTTAAAATCTCCATAAACCATACTAGAAGATATATAAACGAATCTTTTACACTTATAATTATTCTTAATTTTAGTAAGTAATGCAATAGCATCAAGTATATTTACAGTTGAGTCAACAGATCCAATTTTAGCTTCATCTGTGTTAAGATTATCAAGTTTAGCAAGTGGCAACGCTGCTGTGTGGAATATAATTTCTGGTTGATGTTTTTTAATAATCTCAAATACTGATTTAAAATTATTTGTATCACATCTTTCAATCACTTTATTATTAATAAGGTCTAATCTTTTTTTTCTGAAATCATAAAAATTTTTTTTTGTGGGATTCATATACCCACCAAAATTATCTAAAAGAATACACTTTTTAACTTTTTTAGATTTTAGCAAGTCGATTGCAATATGCGTTCCTATAAAACCAAGACCACCAGTTATTAAAGCTGTTTTCATAATTTCAATGTTGAGATAAATTTTTTAATATTTGAAATAACATAATATACTTGTTTTTTTGTCATATCAGGAAATATTGGTAATGTAACTATTTCTTTTGACAAAATATCTGTTTGTGGCAATTTTTTTTTGTAAAAAAGTCTAAGGTATTTTTGTTCATGTAGTGGTGGGTCAAAATGAACTGATACTTCAATTTTTTTTTTTCTCATAAAATCTAAAAAATTAGAACGATATTTTTTAGGAACTCTGATTGTGTACATTTGATATGAATGAGTAAAATTTTTAGGAACTTTTTGTAAAATAAAAAAATTATTAAATTTAGATAGTTCTTTGTCATAGATCTTAGCTATTGCTCTGCGTTTATTATTAAAAAAATTTAATTTTTTTAACTGAGAAAAACCAAGTGCTGCAAGATGATTTGGCAGTCTATAATTGTGTCCTGGTAGTGATGACTCTCTATGCCAAAAGTTTTTTTTTAAGCTTTTATCAATTCCATGTGCTATTATTTTTTTTGCCTTATCAAATAATCTTTTGTCTTGAAAAGTCAACATTCCCCCTTCAGTCGTTGTAATATTTTTGGTAGGGAAAAATGAAAAACAACCTAAACCAAAAGAGCCTGTATATCTTTTTTTGTATTGCGCACCTAATGTTTCAGCACTATCTTCAATTAGTTTTAATTTATACTTCTTACAAATTTTTAAAATATTTTCCATATCACATGGTAGACCTGCAAAATGAACTATAATAATGGCTACTGTTTTTTTAGTTATATTTTTTATAATACTTTTTGGATCTATATTTCTCGAGTTTAATTCAATATCAGCAAAAACTGGTTTACAACCTGCATTGAGAATAGCATTTGCAGTTGATACCCAAGTAAAACTTGGGATTATAATCTCTCCTTTTAGATCCTGACATTTAATGGCACATTCCAATGCGCTTGTGCACGAGTTCATTGATAAAGAGTAAGGTACCTTAAACTTGTCACTAAATAATTTTTCAAATTTTAAATTATAAGGTCCGTGTGTTAACCATGGTGTCTTAAGAGATTTTGAAATAATTCTTAATTCTTTATTGTCTATACTTGGTTTACATAAAGGAATTTGCATAATTTTTTATATAGGTTTTTAATACTTTAATTAAAAATTGTTAAGTACAAAATTTAAATATTGTTTACAGTTAACTTCATAATCAAATCGACCTAATAATTTTGAGCCTAATTTGATCTTTTTTAAAATATTTTTTTTATTATAGTAATAATTATTAATTAAATATCCTAATTTTTTTGAATCTCCTATTTTAATTAAATCACCAGCCAGGCCATTTAATAATATTTCTTTGGGTCCGGTAGGACAGTTGGTAGATATTATGTACTTTTTTAAAAATTGACCTTCTAAAAGAATATTAGGTAGTCCTTCAAATTTAGATGTTAGTATTAATATTTCCGACTGTTTTATATATGGAAATGGATTATTTAGATATCCTGTAAATTTAATAATTTTTTGTAATTTATTTCTAGCAGCATATTCCTTGAGAATATTTAAATTCCTACCTTTTCCAATTATTATCAATCTAGGTTTTAAATTTGAATTAACATATTTTAAGGATTTCAATAAGGTTAATTGATCTTTTTGATCTGTGAGTCTCCCAACAGATATCAAATTTAAAGTTTTTTTTTCAAAGAATTTAATTTTTTTATATTTTAATAATTTTTTCCTAATAAGATTTTTATCAAATGGATTGAGAATACATTTCGTTTTAATTTTAAAAATTTTAAAAAATTCTTTTTGAAACATCTTTGAATTTACCATTATGTCATCTGCTAAATTTAAAAAAAGTTTATAACAAAAGATTTTTATTTTATTTTTTGACCAACCCGATGGTGAAGTATTTGATCTTGTAATTACTTTTGTATTAAATATTTTTGATACTATGATTGTGTAAATATTTGCCTGAAATGCAAAAACAAGGGTCTTTTCTTTTTGTAGAAATAAGTTCTTAAATAAAATTAATAGACAGATAAAATATTTTATTTTTTTATTACAATTATTCCAAATACTATTTTTGGTGCCTATGAATTTTATTCTTTTGTTAAACTTATCTTTAAAGTTATTGTTACAGGTTATAATTTGGATATTCTTAATTTTTCTACTTAGATAATTTACTACGGTAAATAAATTTTTTTCTACTCCTCCGTCCTCTATTGATGGAATAAAAATTATTA
>CALSWN010000010.1 GCA_943841085.1 uncultured Candidatus Pelagibacter sp.
AAATTTCTTGTGCTCCAATTTTATTTTGTTCCTCTCTAACGATTTTTTCAATTTTTTTCATTACTTTAAACCCAAGGGGTAACCATGAATAAATACCTGCGGATGATTGTTTTATCATTCCAACTCTTAACATCAATTGGTGTGATTTTATTTTAGCTTCAGAAGGATTGTTTTTTAATATTGGAATAAAAGATTTTGAAATATACATTTAACTAATTAAATTTCTTAGATTTAAATATTCATATTTTATTAATAAATAAATTATTATGAAAATAATACTTGTTATACCAGTACAATATATAAACTTTTTCAACATTTTCGGGTTTTCTGGTGATCCGGCATCTTCACCGTCTATTTTTATGGATTTTTCTCTATTTACATCTATTGGAAGTATTGAAAAAAATATAATCCACCAAATTATTATATAAAGTATAGCTAATCCAGTAGCACTCATTTAAATTTGAATTAAGTTGATATTTGTAAATGGTTTTTTACCAGTAATCTCTTTGGTATATTTTCTACATACTATTTTTAATGCATCTATCAAATTGTATTCTTGTTTTTTGCTTCCAAGAGAAAAAGTTCGAGTTGTTTTTTGAATTGCCTCTTCTAATCCATATTCAAATTCATCTATATCGATAACAGGTATTCCTCTAAACGTTAATACGGGTGTTTTATGAATTTTACCTTTAGGGGTTATTAAAATTGTTACTTCCATATAACCATTAGCACTTAAATTTTTTCTATCTTTAATAGATTGTGAATCTTCTTCAACACTTACATTTCCATCTAAGTAAAGTCGACCACTTGGAGCTTTATCGTAAACATGGGGTTTGCCAGGAGACAATTTTACAATATCTCCATTTTCAACTTGCACTGGATTGGGAACTTTCATCTCATGAGCAAATTTCATGTGTTCAATCATATGTCTGTGTTCACCATGAACAGGGATTGCACATTGTGGTTTTACCCAATCGTACATTTCTCTTAAATCATCTCTATTTGGATGGCCTGATACATGAACAAATTCACTTTCCTCAGAGATTACCTCAATCCCATCTTTTACTAATTGATTTTGCAATTTATACAATTTTTTTTCATTTCCTGGAATAATTTTTGATGAAAAAATTACAGTGTCATCTTTTTCAATAAAAACATCAGGATGCGTATAATTAGATATTCTCATTAAAGCGGCCATTGGTTCACCTTGACTACCAGTGCAAAGATAAACAATTTTTTCCCTAGATATGTTTTTTGCTTCACGAGGATCAATAGGCTCTATACAATTTTTAAGATAACCACATTGTCTTGCAGCTTTAAAAATTCTATGCATTGATCTTCCAACCAGAGCTATTTGTCTGCCAGTTTTTTCAGCACAGTAAAAAGCTGTTTCCATTCTAGCAACATTTGATGCGAATGAAGCAATTACAATTCTTTTTTTTAAACTACTCATAATATTGAGCATGTTTTTCCTAACATCTAGTTCTGATCCTGCTTTTCCCATACTGAATACATTTGTTGAGTCACAAATCATTGCAAGAACACCTTCTTTACCAATTTCTTTAAGTCTATTAGAATTAATTTTATCACCTATTAAAGGTTCTGGATCTATTTTCCAATCTCCTGTGTGTAAAATTACACCTGCAGGTGTTTCAATTCTTAATCCATTAGGTTCAAGTATGGAATGTGTTAGTGTAATATATTCTATTTTGAAAGGATTTAAATTAATAGTTCCATTTAATTGAACAACTTTAAGATAACTACTTATGTCGATATGTTTTTCCTTAAATTTTTCTTTAATTAAAACTGATGTAAATGGTGTTGCAAAAATTTTACATTTTAGTGAAGGCCAAAGATGAGCTATAGCACCTATATGATCCTCATGAGCATGCGTTAAAACAATACCTAACAAATCTGCTTTTTTATCAACAATAAATCCTGGATCTGGATAAATTAAATCAACACCTGGAATTGTGTCATCAGCAAAAGTGACACCTATGTCAACCATGATCCATCTATGTTCACCTGGTTTTCCATAGGCAAATAAATTCATGTTCATACCAATTTCTCCAGACCCTCCTAATGGGCAAAATAATAATTCCTCTTTCATATCTATTTAATTAAATTGATAGCTTTAATTAGACCTTTAATAGTAATATCTTTATTTAATACAACTTTCGTTTTTATAGAGTTTTTAAACAAGTCAGAAAGTCCTCCAGTAAGAATAATTTTGAAAGATTTCTTAGTTTCTTTCTTAATTAAATTAATAATATTGTCAATCAAACCTGCATATCCCCAAAAAAAACCAGACCTAACAGCATTAATTGTATTTAATCCTATAATTTTTTTTGTTTTTTTAAGGTTTATGTTTGGTATTAATGTGGCTTTATCTGATAATGTGCTAAGTGAAATCTTAACACCAGGGGCAATAACGCCACCACGATAAGTGTTTTTAATTAAAACATCAAAAGTAGTTGCGGTACCAAAATCTAAAATTATAAAATTATCTTTATTATTCATTATGCCCAATGCATTTGCCAATCTATCAGATCCAATCTGTTTATAATTTACCTTAATATTAATCAATTTATGAAGATTTAAACTTTTTAATTCATAACTTTTAATTTTATAATCTTTTATCAAAGATCTCTTTATCATATTAAATGATTTTGGCACAACACTACAAAATAAGCATTTTTTAATTTTCATATTTTTTAATCTTAAATTGGATAAAGATTTTTTTATTAATAAATTAGTAATTTTTTTAGTATCTAGATTTATTTTTTTAATAACATTTTTATTTGAGTCAATTAAGCAAATCTTAGTTTCTGTATTTCCTATATCGCCAACAATAATCATTTATATTCTATTTATCTTTCTTACATCAAATTTTGGTAAGTTTGGAATAAATCTTTCATAAATTTTTTTTAATCTGTTGATGGCAATATTGCTGTCAATTTTAACATTTATTAGATCGAATAAATTTATAGTTTGATAATTTTTTATTTTTGGGTTTTTAATTAAATTTATACCAATGCCTATAATCATAAATTGTTCACCTGATTTAGATAAAGTTTCTTGTAAAATTCCAGAAATCTTTTTTTTTTTTATCAAAAGATCATTAGGGCTCTTAATTGTAATAATTCCAGTATAAAAATTTGATATAAGTTTTTTTACTAGGAAACAATTAATTTTAGTTAATTGTTTTATTGATAGTTTAGATTTTTTAATAGAAAAAAAAATAGTTACAAAAAGATTTCCTTTGTATGAAATCCATTTTTTTCCATATTGCCCCCTACCTTTCTTTTGTGTTTCTGCGATTACAATGCCAGATTTATTATTAGTATTTTTAATAATACGAATTGCTGTGTTGTTGGTGCTATTGATTTTTTTAAAATTAAATTTTTTTAATTTCATTAAATAATATTAATGCTTGATACTATCTCCAATAATTTGCTTGGAAAAATGAAATATAAAAGAACTAATAGTGTAGAAAAAGTTAATGAAATCTTTAACCAGACGCTATGATCTGTATCATATTTTTCTTTTTGTTTTTCAAAATAAATGACCTTAATTATCTTTAAATAATAAAAAGCTGCTACTACTGTTGATAGCAATCCAACTATAGCTAAAAAATACATTGACTGCTCTACGACTGATTTAAAGATATAAAATTTTGCAAAAAAACCTGCTAATGGAGGAATTCCAGCCAAAGAAAATAATATCACTAGCAAAGATAAGGATAAAATCGGATGATTTTTTGATAAACCTGATAAATC
>CALSWN010000011.1 GCA_943841085.1 uncultured Candidatus Pelagibacter sp.
ACAAAATATAGATAAATTAAATAAATATTCTAAATATTTAAAAGATCTTAAATTAGTTGATTATAAAGTTAGAATTTTAAATACAGGAACTGAAGCTGTAACTAGAGTTTCAATAGAAAGCACAGACTCAAAAGGAAAAAGTTGGTTTACTATTGGTGTGTCTGCAAACATTATTGATGCATCTTTTAAGGCACTAATTGATAGTTTAGATTATAAACTTTTCAAAGATAATGCACCAGCAAGTCTTTAATGTCATTTAATAACATATCTTTTATTTTACATCAGCCGCAACTATCAGAAAATATAGGAGCTTGTGCTAGATCAATTAAAAACTTCAATTTTAGTAAATTAGTTGTTGTTAAACCCAAACCAATATTTCCAAATGATAAGATTTTAGCAACCTCTGTTGGTGCAAAAAATGTTATTGTTAATAGTAAAGTTTATGAAACTTTAGAAGCAGCAGTCAAAAAAGTAGATTATGTAATAGCAACTTCAGCAAGATTTAGAAACAAGAACATAAAACATATAAAACTGGATGATTTAATAAATATTGATTTTAATAAAAAAGTGGCTTTTTTATTTGGTTCAGAAGCTTCAGGATTATCAAACAATGAAATAAGCTATGCTAATTACACAATGCAAATACCAACGAATCCAGAATTCAAATCTTTGAACTTATCTCATAGTGTTATCATTATAGCTCATACTGTTGCACGTATAATTAAGCTAAAAGGATCAAAGTATTCAAAGTCTAAGAAAGTATCTTTAGCTAGTAAAAAAGATATCCAAGCTTTAACCAACCTATGTATTAGTAAACTAGATCAAAATAATTTTTTTAAACCTTTAGAGAAAAAACCTATCATGTTGGAAAATTTGAGAAGCATTTTTTATAAAATGGAGTTATCAGAGAAGGAAACACGTATTTTATCAAGTGTATTTGCTAGTTTGGCCAAAAAAGGTTGATTGACAAAATAATGAGTAAGTTTATAACCCCAACTATCAAATGACAAAAAGAATTAGCTCTAAACATAAAATAGACAGAAGATTAAAAATAAACTTATGGGGTAGACCTAAAAGTCCTTTTAACACACGAGCATATGGACCCGGTCAACACGGCCAAGCTAGACAGGGAAAACCTTCTGATTACGGAATTCAATTGCAAGCAAAACAAAAATTAAAAGGTTATTATGGAAATATTAACGAAAGACAGTTTAGAAATATTTATAAAAAAGCAGCAATGCAAAAAGGTGATACAGGAGAAAATTTAATTGGACTCCTTGAGAGAAGACTCGACGCAGTTGTTTATAGAGCAAAATTTTCAACTACAATTTTTTCAGCAAGACAACTTATTAACCATGGTCATGTAAAAGTTAATGGTAAAAAAGTTAATATTGGAAGCTATATAGTAAAAGAAGAAGATACAATTGAGATTAGAGATAAATCTAAACAATTAGCATTTATTGATATTGCTCTGGCTAATAAAGAAAGAGAAACTCCTGAATATATCCAATTGGATGAAAAAAATAAAAAAGTTAAATTTGTTAGAACACCAAAATTTGAAGAAGTTCCTTACCCAGTTATTATGGAACCCAATCTTGTAATTGAATATTATTCTAGATAAAATAGCTATTTTTTAAAACTTATATTTTTAGACTCAAGAATATTCTTCAGTTCTCCATTTTCGTACATCTCTTTAACGATATCACAGCCACCAACAAATTCATTTTTAATATAAAGTTGTGGAATAGTTGGCCACTCACTAAATTCTTTAATACCTTCTCTTAAAGATTGGTCTTCAAGAACATTAATTCCTTTGAAGTTAACTTCTAAAATTTTTAGCATATTAGAAACAGCCATTGAAAAACCACATTGAGGAGCGTCAGGTGTTCCTTTCATAAATAAACAAACATCATTATTTGCAATTTC
Organism: uncultured Candidatus Pelagibacter sp.; assembly: GCA_943841085.1. GTDB lineage: Bacteria > Pseudomonadota > Alphaproteobacteria > Pelagibacterales > Pelagibacteraceae > Pelagibacter. The sequence continues at coordinate 1,927 of CALSWN010000011.1, forward strand.
TTTATTTATTAAATCTTTAGTTTTTTGTTCCATTAATTTTCCTTTGTTTTAATTGCTAATGCATGTAGTTCGTTACCCATTTTTCCTTTAAGTGAATTGTATACCATTTTATGTTGTTCAATTTTACTTTTTCCTGAAAATTGACTTGAGGTAACTGTAGCAGAATAGTGATTACCATCCCCAGCTAAATCTTGGATTTCTACTTTAGCATCAGTTAAAGCATCTTTAATTAGAGTCTCAATTTCTTTTAAATCCATTGCCATTATTTACTCATATAGTTTGTTAACCAAGTTGTATGTGATTTGATTAAATCGTCAATTGATACTTTTGACTTATCATTGATAATAAGCTCTTTATCATTAACAATACCAAGTTCGTCATAATGAACAGAGTTTTTTTCAAGAATTTCAATTACATTTTTAAGGTCTTTTTTTTCAATTTCTACTATATATCTACCCTGATCTTCTCCAAACAGATATTCAAATTGATTAATCAAATAATTGGGTTTTTTAAGTGTTGCGCCTTTTTTTCCTTTGATACACATTTTGGAAAGAGCTGTAAGTATACCACCCAAAGAAACATCATGACAAGATTTTATGAAATTTTTATCTATAAGTTTTAAAATAGTCTCACCATTATTTTTTTCATTAAATAAATTAATTTCAGGCGGTGGACCATTTTTTTCACTTAAAATTTCCCTTAAAAAAATACTTTGTTCTAGATGACCCTCAGTTTTTCCAATTAATAAAAGAATATTTTCTTTTTGTTTAAGGTCCATTGTGATCATATTTTTATAGTCTCTAATTAAACCAACTCCACCAATGGTAGGAGTTGGTTTAATACCAACTTCTTTTGTTTGATTGTAAAAAGATACATTCCCTGATACCACTGGAAAATCCAAGTAAGTACTTGCTTCACCTAAACCTTGAACACATTCTACAAACTCACCCATATTATCCTCATTTTCTGGACTACCAAAATTTAAACAGTTTGTTATTGCAATAGGTTTTGCTCCTACGGCTATCAAATTTCTCCAACTCTCACAAACAATCTGCTTCCCTCCACTTAACGGATGAGCCCAACAGTATACAGCAGATGAGTCGACAGATGCAGCCACAGCCTTTCCTGTTCCATGAACTCTTACAACACCTGAGTCTCCGCCTGGCCTTTGAATAGTATCACCCATAACTGTATGATCATACTGTTGCCAAATCCACTCTTTACTGCATACATTTGGATTTGATAAAATTTTATTTAACACATTGATTATTTTTAAATTTTTAAATTGTTCTTTTTTAATTTTAATTTTTTTTGAAAGTTTAGTTTTTTTCCATTTACGATCATACATTGGTGAATTTTCAACCAAAGTGTTTACAGGTATATCTGCAACTTTCTCCTCATTAAAAAAAAGTTCAATTTTTTTACTTTTTGTTGTTTTTCCAATTATTGCGAAATCTAAATTCCATTTATCAAATATCTTTTTTGCTAAATCTTCTTTTCCATTTTCTAGAACAATAAGCATTCTTTCTTGACTCTCTGAGAGCATAATTTCATAAGGAGTCATTTTTGACTCTCTACAAGGTACTTTATTTAAATTAATTTCAATACCAAGATTTCCTTTCGAGGCCATTTCTATACTTGAAGAAGTTAATCCTGCAGCTCCCATATCTTGAATTGCTATAATTGAGTCACCACTCATTAATTCCAAACAAGCTTCTAGTAAAAGTTTTTCTGTAAAAGGGTCTCCAACTTGAACTGTTGGTTTTTTTTCTTCAATTTTGTCATCAAAACTAGCAGACGCCATACTAGCTCCATGAATTCCATCTCTGCCTGTTTTAGAACCAACGTAAATAACAGGTTTTCCAAGACCTGCAGCTTTAGAGTAAAATATCTTATCTTTTTTTACTAATCCTAACGTCATAGCATTTACTAAAATGTTACCATTGTAAGATTCATCAAAACTTGTTTGACCTGCTATAGTCGGCACACCCATACAATTCCCATATCCGCCTATTCCATGAACAACACCTCTAAGCAAGGTTTTTGTTTTTTTATGTTGTGGAGAACCAAAATGTATAGAATTTAAATTTGCAATAGGTCTTGCACCCATTGTAAAAACATCTCTCATAATACCACCAACTCCAGTTGCAGCACCTTGATATGGTTCTATAAAAGAGGGGTGATTATGACTTTCAATTTTAAAAACAATTGCATCATTGTCACCGATGTCTATTACACCAGCATTTTCTCCTGGTCCTTGAATAACATTCTTTCCTTTAGTAGGTAAATTTTTAAGATGAAATCTTGATGATTTATAAGAACAATGTTCGTTCCACATAGCAGAGTAAATTCCAAGCTCGGTAATGTTTGGTGTTCTTTTTAATAATTCACAAATTTTTTTATATTCATCTTTATTTAAACCATGATCTATTGCAACTTGTTCATTAATTATCATTTTATTTTAAATTATTTATTAGATTTTTAAAAAATATAGAACCATCTTCTCCTGAAAGCGCAGGGTCAATCATTCGCTCAGGATGAGGCATCATTCCTAAAATGTTCATTTCTTTATTAAGGATACCAGCAATATTTTCAACAGAACCATTTGGATTATTTTTTTCATCAATGTTTCCATCAGCATCTGAGTAAAATAATGCTATCTGATTATTATCCCGTATCTCTTTTAGTTGCTCATTTGAACAAAAATAACTACCTTCGTTATGAGCGATATGAAACTTTAGAGTATCTTTATTGAAATCTTTAAAAAAAAAATTTTTTTTATTATTGATTTTTACGTGAACATTTTTACAAATAAATTCTAAATATTTATTTCTAAGTAATACACCGGGCAATAAACCAGACTCTACCAAGATTTGAAATCCATTACAAATTCCCATCACTTTACCACCACCTTTAGCAAAATTAATCACAGATTGCATAATTTTTGATTTAGAGGCCATGCTTCCACATCTTAAATAATCACCATAAGAAAAACCGCCTGGCAAAACAACTAAGTCACTTTTTGGTAACTCATTATCATCATGCCAAACCATTTTATTTTTAAAGCCAAATTTTTTTAAGGCAACATCCATGTCTCTATCACAATTAGAACCAGGAAAAGTTATTACAGATGAGTTCATTATTTATTATTGTGATCCAATAATTTTAAAATCTTCAATTACTAAATTTACTAAAAGTTTTTTACACATATCTTTTACTTTTTCTTTAGCAATTTTTTCGTCAGTTTCCTTTGTATCAATTACAAAATATTTTCCTTGTCTTATTTCATTTATATCATTAAAGCCCATATCATTTAGGGTTTGATGAATAACCTTACCTTGAGGGTCCAAGACATCTTTTTTAAGTGTTATGATTACTGATACTTTCATATTATTTTCTTTTTTTAATTGAGCTGATTTTTGTAACATTTACAGCACTAACATTTGATTGCTCATGAAGTATTCCAAGTCTTTTAGCAACTTCGGTATAAGCTGGAATTAAATCTCCCAGATCTTTTCTAAATCTATCTTTATCTAATTTCTTGTCTGTAACGGTATCCCATAATCTACATGTGTCTGGGCTAATTTCATCTGCTAATATTATTTCATTTTTTCCATTAGATTTAAATCTCCCAAATTCAAGTTTGAAATCAATTAGTTTAATTCCGACGCCTCTAAACATTCCAATCATAAAATCATTAATTCTTAAAATCATTTTTTTAACTTTTTTTATTTCTTCTTTTGTGGCCCAGTCAAAAGCATAAATATGTTCCTCTGCTACCAAAGGATCTCCAAGCTTATCATCTTTAAGGCAGTACTCTACCAGCGGTTCTTTAAGAACTGTTCCATCCTCAATTCCAAGTCTTTTAGTTATTGATCCAGAAGCAACATTTCTTACAATAAATTCAATTGGTATGATTTCTACTAATTTTATTATTTGCTCGCGCATATTTAGTCTTTTAACTAAATGATTTTTAATGCCGATTTGACCTAAATTAGAAAGTATATGCTCAGAAATTCTATTATTTAAAACTCCCTTTCCTTCAATAGTAGTTTTTTTTTGATTATTAAATGCTGTAGCATCATCTTTAAAATATTGGATAACTAAATCTTTATCATTAGTAGCATATATGATTTTAGCTTTTCCTTCATAAAGTTTTTTACCTTTTTTCATTATTTAAATACTCTTCTAAAAATTAAATTCACATTTTTAAAATGCTTAGAATAACTAAATATAGATTTTAATTTTTTTGGTGTGATTTTACTCATGATAAATTTGTCAGACTGAATAACATTAAACAAATCTAAATTTTCAGCAAAACATTTTTTTGCATAACTTTGAACCATTTTATATGATTTTTCTCTACTTAAACCCGTTTTTGTAATTTCAAGCATTAACTCCTGTGAAAAAATTAATCCTTTAGTAATATTTAGGTTTTCTAACATTTTTTTGGGATAAACAATCATGTTGTCTAAAATATTTGTTAATCTTACCAATGCAAAATCCAAAGTAATATTCGCATCTGGACCTATATTTCTTTCTACACTTGAATGTGAAATATCTCTTTCATGCCACAATGCAATATTTTCAAGGGCAGGGACTACTGCACTTCTAACCATTCTTGATAGACCAGTAAGATTTTCACTTAAAATTGGATTTTTCTTGTGCGGCATAGCTGAAGATCCTTTTTGGTTTTTTGAAAAAAATTCTTGCAATTCATAAACTTCAGTTCTTTGTAAATGTCTAATTTCAATAGCTACTCTTTCAATTGATCCAGCAATAATTCCCAAAACTGAAAAGTAAAAAGCGTGACGATCCCTAGGAATAACTTGAGTGGAGATAGGTTCAACTTTTAGAGAAAGTTTTTTTGCAACATGCTTTTCGACATCGGGATTAATGTTAGCAAAAGTACCTACTGCACCTGAAATCGCACAAGTAGATACTTCATCTATTGCATCAATTAATCTTTTTTTATTTCTTTTAAACTCTTCGTAGAAAGATGCTAATTTCAAACCAAATGTAATTGGCTCTGCATGTATTCCATGACTTCGCCCCATACATGGTGTGAACTTGTATTTTTTAGCTTGTTTCTTTAATACTTTTAAAATTTGATCTAAATCTTTAAGAATTATGTTTCCAGATTGAACTAATTGAATATTAAAACTTGTATCCAATACATCGGAAGAAGTCATTCCTTGGTGAAGGTATCGTGCCTTAATTCCAGCTTTTTCAGTTATAGAAGTCAAGAATGCAATGACATCATGCTTAACCTGAGCTTCTATTTGATGAATTCTTTTTACATTAATTTTTGCTTTTTTTTTAACTACAGAGGCTACACCCTTTGGAATTTGACCTAGTTTTTCCATGGCTTCAGCAGCAGCAATTTCTACATCAAGCCAAATCTTGTATTTATTTTCCTCTGACCATATGTCAGTAAGTTGTTTTCTAGAATATCTTTCAATCATTAATTATA
>CALSWN010000012.1 GCA_943841085.1 uncultured Candidatus Pelagibacter sp.
ATTTTTCTAAAGTTGAAGGTACATTTACAAATGAATTAAAAAAGAAAATTCCTGGGGCAACTAAAAATCCAAAATTTTGGGCTTCAGGTATATCAATCGTTATGCATATGAAAAACCCCTGTATTCCTGCAATGCACTTCAATACAAGATATGTTAGTACAACACATGATTGGTTTGGTGGTGGCATGGACGTTACTCCATCGATCAAAGACGACAAAGAAAAAAAAGAATTTCATAATACTCTTAGAAAAATGTGCAATCGACACAATAAAAATTATTATGAGAAATATAAAAAATGGTGTGATGAATATTTTTATTTACCACATAGAAGAGAGGCTAGAGGAATTGGTGGGATTTTTTTTGATTATAAAAAAAATGACTTCAAAAAAGATTTTAAGTTTGTAAGAGATGTGGGCGTCACTTTTCAACTATTATTTAATTCAATAATAAATAAGAAATATAAGAAAAAATGGACCTCAAAACAAAAGGAGTTGCAGTATGTTAAGAGAGGTAGATACACCGAATTTAATTTATTGTATGATAGAGGAACTAAATTTGGATTACAAACTGGAGGCAACATCGAAGGTATTATGATGTCTTTACCACCAGTAGCTAAATGGAAATAAAATGGATAAAGAACCAATAACATTAATCGGTCTTAAAAATTTAAAAGAAGAACTTATTTTTTTAAAAGAAAAAAAAAGACCTGAAATAGTTGCTGCAATTTCAGAAGCGAGATCTCATGGTGATCTAAAAGAAAATGCTGAATACCACGCGGCTAAAGAAGAACAATCTCATAATGAAGGGCGAATAGTAGAAATCAGTGATATCATTGCTAGAGCAAATGTAATCGATGTTACAAAAATTAGTAATGATGGAAAAGTTATTTTTGGCTCTACTGTTGATTTAGAAAATCTAGATAGTGGGGAAAAAATTACATATAAAATCGTAGGTAAAGACGAGGCTGATTTACAAAAAAAATTAATTTTTTTTCAATCACCAATTGGCAAAGGTTTAATAGGTAAAAACAAAAATGATTTAGTTGAAATTAAAACTCCAGCAGGTATAAAAAATTTTGAAATTAAAGACGTCCGATACATCTAATTATTTACAATTTTTAACACTTCTGTTTCTGAAATTTTAAAATTATTATCAACCCATAATTCCTCAATCATTTTCAATTTATTTCCCAGTTCCTTACCTTCGGGTATATTGTACTTTGTCATTAAAGTGATAGCTCTTAGTGGCAACAAAGGTAATACTTTTTGTTGATAGTTTTCGATCATCTCTAACAATTTAATATCAACTTTATTTGATTTAAAAATCCTAAAATAAATAACATCCATTAATGCTTCTTTACCATTAAAATAAAATATTTTATTTAGATTATGTTCAGAAAAAGTTTTACTGCTAATTTTATCTAAATAAAAATTATTTAAAAATAAAAGTCTTTTTTTATCTTTGTTGGAAAGGTTAAATTTATAAATAAAATAATCAACATTATCAGATCCATCAATAACCATTAGAGATAATAAAAAAATAAAATCTACCTTTGCAAAATTTTTTTTTGCAAAACTATTTAACTTATCAAAAACAAAAATATTTTTTAATTGAGGGAAAATAAGATTTATAATTTCTAAACAGTCTTTATCTTTTGTTAACTTAAAAAAACCTTTAGATCTTAATAGTTTTTTTAATTCATCAAGTAATCTTTCTGGAGAGATCCCTAAAACTCCATTTAAGTTTTTTTTAATTATTTTAATCGTTTTTGGGTTGTGTTTATTTTTTGAGTAATTGAGATAAAATCTAATATATCTTAATACTCTTAAATAATCTTCCTTAATTCTTTTTTCCTCTACTCCAATAAAATCAATTTGACCGTTTTCAATATCTTTTTTTCCATTAAAAGGGTCAAATAAATTTCCTTCAAAATCTGCATAAATTGAATTAATTGTAAAATCTCTTCTACAAGCATCTTCTTTCCAATTATCTGAAAATTCTACTTTTGCATGTCTTCCATCAGTATCAACATCTTTTCGTAGTGATGTAATTTCGAACTTTATGTCATTGATTATTGCCGTAATGGTTCCATGCTCAATACCACTTTTATAATATCTTACATTTTTTTTTTCCAAAGCTTTACATACATCATGTGGATTTAAATTTACTGCAAGATCTATATCATCAATTTTTTCTTTATTAATAATTTTTCTAACACACCCACCCACATAACGTATCTCACTATGTTTTGAAAAAGAATTAATTGCATCAAATATATTTTTTACACCTGTTGTTTCACTAATATTAGCAAATCCTAAATTTATATAATTAAGGTTTTGAGATCTCGGAAAAACTTTATTTAGTATATTAATCATATTTGGCTGGGGCGCTAGGATTCGAACCTAGGATGCCGGTACCAAAAACCAGTGCCTTACCACTTGGCTACGCCCCAATATTAATTTCGTATAACATAAAAAAAAAAAATTATATAGTTTTTGATGTAATACACCAATGGCCAGTAAATTTCACCTTAAACTGCCTATATGCTTCATCACAAGCTTTCTTGGAGTAAAAATAAGCCACAATTGAAGAACCAGAGCCCGACATTCGAACAAATATATTGTTTTTTATATTTAATAAAAATGATTTAATCTTTTTGAGTTTTGGATATTTTTTAAATGCTATGCTTTCAAGGTCGTTATTTTGTTTTTTGAGATATTTTGCCTCAAACATTGTTTGTTTTGGTTTGATAAACTTAGGTTTAGAAAACGATCTTACTTTTGAATAAATATATTTAGTAGAGCATCCAAAATTTGGTTTAACGACCAATGTGTATAGGTTAATATTTTTATGAAATTTTTTAATTTTATTATTATAGCTTAAGACTGAATTAGTTGGTTTTACTCCTAAAATTACGTCTGAACCTATTTTGCTCGTTAATTTTATCAATTCATTCTTGCTTAATCTTAATATTTTTCTTTCAATAAAAAAATTGATCAAACTTGCTGCATTCATTGATCCACCACCCAATCCCGCCTGTTGAGGTATATTTTTTATAATTACTACTTCAAATTTTCTTTTATTCAAAACGTTTTTTTGATCCAATAATTTAAATAGATTTGAAACTGTATTCTTTTTTTTAATATTTTTTGAGAATCTTCCCCTAAAAATTATTTTATGATTTTTTTCCTTAATATACTTTAAATGAATAAGATCATGGAAATTAATAAAAGAAACAATGCTTTCAATCTTGTGTAATTTTGTTTTTTTACTAATCACATTTAGTGCAAGATTAACTTTGGCATAAGATTTAATCTTAAAGCTTGACATAAACTAAAATTTTTTTACTCCATCAATCAATTTAATTTTAATTTTTTTTATCATTTTTTTTTCAGTTTCTTCAAAGTTTAAAACACTATTCCAAAAATACCTTGCTTGAATTTTTCGATCTAGCTTCCAAAGAATATCAGCATAATGGTCATTAACTATGGGATCAACTGGCATCAATTCAACTGCTCGTTTTAAAAACTTTTCAGCTTTTACATAATCATTAATCAAATAGTATGCCCATCCAATCGAGTCAATAATATAGGGATCATTGCTTTTAGATTGATACGCACTTTCTAACATTTGTAATGCCCTATCAATCTTATAATTTCTCTCTAGCCATGAATAGGCTAAATAATTTAACACGTATGCATCTTTTGGATTGATCTCTAGTGATTTCAATAAATCTTTATCTGAATTTTTATAATCACCCATTCTTTCATAGCTACTTCCCCTTCTGTATAGAATTTCAGAATAAAGAGGGGAATCATCGTCAATTTTTGATATTACTTGATCATAATAATATATTGCTTTTTTATATTTTTTGGCATTTTTATGAAAATTTGCAATATCGTAGATCATTTTTATAGATGGATTCTTAATAGTTTTAAATTTTGAATTAATAAATTTTAAGGAAGCTACATTATTTTTTTTTTTTGAAATAATTTGTGCTTCTTTTTTTAATCTAAACCAATAGTAAAAATAATATTTTTTATTAAAAGAATCTAATATCGTAAGTGTTTTTTTATAATTTTTACTAAAAAAATAATTTTCTGCAAGCAAAGATAAATTAAAAATAAATTTAGGGTTTAAATTATGAGATATATTTAGATAAAAATTTGAATTTTCATAATCATTTTTGGATGAATATAAATTTGCTATTAAGAAAAATAATTCACTTACTAAATCTTTTGGATTCTTACATGAAAAAACTTTTTTTAATTCTCTAATTTCTTGATTTTCAATCCAATACTTTGTCTGGGATATAAGCATTGTAGAATTGGAATAATCTAAATTATCTATTATTTTTTTGGCTTCTAAATACTTATCGTTCTCAACTAAATAATTAATATAAAAGAATATGTATCTAGAATAATCTGACTCATTTTCATTATTTATTAAACTCTCATAATAAACTTGTGTTTTTTTATCATCCAAAAAACATCTTTGAAAAACCTCGTTAGTAAATGAAAAATTCCCAAATTTTTTTTTTGTTCCTGATAATTTATTTTTTTCAAAAACATATAAATACTCTTTTAATGTTTCTGCAATTACTAAAGATATTTTATTATTATTGATGAAAGCATATGATTTTTTCAAATGTTTTCTGCTCTGATTATATTTTTTTTTTTTTAAACTATCTAAAGCTAGTAATAAATATGCTTCAAAAAAATTAGAATTATTTTCTGTTAAATTTTGCTTAAGTTCATTTGTTGCTTGAATAACTTTTCCCTCTAAAACAAGAGAATAAACATACTTTTCTAGGTACGTATCATGTTCTTTAATTAAGGATTTTGAGGATCTAAAATAATTTAAGGCTTCAGGATTATCATTATTATCATAGGCAAATATTCCGGAAAAATAATTAGATAAATGATCTAAATTAAAATCATCAAAAGTCTTTTTTTTTGAGTATAATGGGCTTTGAAAAAATAAAAAAATTAAAACTAATTTAAAAAACTTTATTAACATCTGGCCATTGTATGTCTAAAAAAGTAATAAATCAAAACACGAATTACAATACAGAATTATTAGATTCCATTGGATCTAACTTTATTTTTAATGAAAATCCTATTAATAGAATTAAAAATGAAAGAGAAGCTTTTTCAAAAAACCCGATTGGAAAAAAAATAAACAAAGATCAAGAATTATCTGAATTAAGGAAGCAAATTGGTTTAATTGAAAATTGTATTTTAAAAGATAATTCAAAAAATATAGTTTTAGGTGATGGCAATATTAACAGCCCAATAATGTTAATTGGTGAAGCTCCTGGTGATGAAGAAGATCAAACTGGAGGAGTATTTTTGGGCGAAGTAGGAAACCTTTTAAAAAAAATGTTAATTGCTATTAATATTAAAATAGAGAACATTTATTGTACTTATGCAGTAAACTTTAGACCTCCTGGGAATCGAAAACCAAGTACTATTGAAATTAAAAGATATGCAGTATTTCTTCAAAAGCATATTTCTATAATAAAACCTAAAATAATAATTTTAATGGGAAGTACAGCCATGGAGTCTTTAACTGGCTTAAATAGTAAGATATCTAACGAGAGAGGAAAGTGGAAAGAAGTTATTATAAAAAATATAAATTATAATGTGATAATAACATTCAGCCCCTCTTATCTTTTAAGAGCCTCTGAAAATAAAAAACATTCTTGGCAAGACTTAAAAAAAATTAAACAAAAAATTGTACAGTTAAAACTACTTATTTAATGAAAATTTTAGCCGGTGTGGATGAGGTTGGCAGAGGTAGCTTAATTGGTCCAGTTTATGCTGCAGCTGTTATATTAAATGAGTCAATCAATACAAAAATATTAAAAGACTCAAAAACTTTATCGAAAGAAAAAAGAGAGGAACTTTATTTTTATATTAAAAAGAACTCAATCTGGGCTATTGGTCAGGCATCTGTTAAAGAAATAGAAAAAATAAATATTTTGCATGCAAGCTTACTTGCAATGAAAAGAGCTATAATAAAACTTAAAAAAAAACCTTCTTTAGTTTTAATTGATGGTAACAAATTACCAGCTCTTAAAAATTATAATTTAGAATGCTTAATAAAAGGTGATCAAAAAATTCCTAGTATTTCGGCTGCTTCTATAATTGCAAAAGTTAGTAGGGATAGATTCATAACTACACTTTCTAAAAAATTTAATAAATACGGTTGGGATACTAATTCTGGCTATGGAACGAAAGAACATATTAGAGCTATTAAGAAATATGGTGTCACAAAATATCATCGCAAAACTTTCTCCCCTGTATCTAAATTTGAATAAGTTTCACGTATAACAACACAATATCTAGTTACCAAAAAAAATCTAAACACAAATTGAATCTAATTAATACAATCTGAAGTTGACCAGGAAATCCAATTGGAGTCTAATTGCTTTATATAAAATGAGTAACGATTTTAAAAATAAAATTATAAATGGCGATAGTCTTGAGGAATTAAAAAAAATTCCAAGTGAAACCTTTGATCTTGTTTTTGCTGACCCTCCATACAATCTACAACTAAAAAATTCACTGACTAGACCCGACAGAAGTAAGGTAAGTGCTGTTAATGACAAATGGGATAAATTTGAAAATTTTAAAAAATATGACAATTTCACAATTGCCTGGTTAAAAGAATGTAAAAGAATTTTGAAAAAAGATGGTGCTATTTGGGTGATTGGAAGTTACCATAATATCTTTAGAGTAGGAACTGCAATACAAAATCTGGGTTTTTGGATTTTAAATGATGTTATTTGGAATAAAAATAATCCAATGCCAAACTTTAGAGGAACAAGATTTACTAATGCTCATGAAACTTTGATTTGGGCATCTAAAAATAAAAAATCTAGGTACACATTTAACTACCAGTCTTTAAAATGTTTAAATGACGATCTTCAAATGAGATCAAATTGGAACTTACCTATTTGCAATGGAGCTGAAAGACTTAAAAAAAATGGAAAAAAAATTCACTCTACTCAAAAGCCTGAATCTTTACTTCATAGAGTTTTATTAGCTTCTTCAAACAAAGATGATATGATTCTAGATCCATTTTTAGGATCAGGTACTACAGCAACCGTAGCTAAAAAATTAGGTAGGAATTACTATGGTATAGAAAAAGAAAAAAATTATTTTAAAGCTGCTGAACTAAGATTAAAAAATACAAAACCTATAAAAGATGACTTTCTTGATACTCTTAAAAATAATAGATCTAAACCAAGAATACCTTTTGGATCTTTAGTTGAGCTTGGAATAATCAAACCTGGCACAAACATTTTTGATCATAAAAAAAAGATTACTGCAAAAATCATGGCTGATGGAAGTATCAAACATAACGAAGCCGAAGGATCAATTCATAAAGTTGCAGCAACAATTCTTGGTGCAGAGAGCTGTAATGGTTGGACTTATTGGTATTGCGATGTAAATGGTGTGAGTGTTCCTATTGATAATTTAAGGCAAAGATTAATTTCTAGTAATCAATCTTTATAAATCTTACCCAAGTAATGATAAATAAATCTCTCATTTTTAACTAAACATTTAATTAATAAATTTCTTAAAAAATTTAATAATGGGTTATTAAGGTGAAAAGCAAAATAATTAAATTTTGATTTTCTATCAATCATTTTTGTTTTTTTAATTCTTTTATTATTGAATTGATCAAATTCATCTCCAAGATTTTTATATAATTCATAAGCAACTTCTATTGATTGAGATGCACCTTGTGCAAAAGTCGGAGGGAAAGTAAAAAAAGCATCGCCTATAAAAAAAATCTTTTTATTTATTGGTCGATATATTTCTGAGCTAACAAATACAGGGAAGCACTTAATATCTTTTAAATTTTTTACAATATGAGAATCTAATTGTTTTGATATTTCTGTTAACGTAGATGAAATAAAATCACTACTTTCAAATAGTTTGTAATTAAATAATTCCTGATCATTAAGATTCTTTCTAAGAATACTGACAAAATTAAATTGTTTATTTTTATTAATTGGATAAACAACAGAGTGTAAATTAGATCCTAAAAATAAAGATATATTACTAGGGTCTATCCCCTGAAGTTCATTTTGATTTATAGTTGCTCTCACTGCGATAGAATTAAAATATTTTGGTTTAATTTCTCTGTTGGCAATTAATGATTTAGTTTTAGAAAACACTCCGTCAGATATGATTAGATAATCACATTCAATTGTAGAACTATCTTGAAAAATTATCTCTATATTTTCTACTTTGTGATTAATGTTCGTAATTTTTTTATTATAGTTAATTAAATTGTCAGGAAGTCTATCTTTTAAGAAATTGATCAAAATTGATCTCTGAAGTGTTGTATACTTGGCTTCAGTATCATTAAAAGATGATATGTCTAAATCTGATATTTTTTTTTTACTTTTTAATGAATAAAAATCAACTTTGTTTGGATGAAATTTTTCATTTAAAGGTATATTTTGAAATCCTATTTTATTTAGTATTCTAATACTATTAACAGAAAGTTGTATACCATATCCCTTTTCTAAATTTATAGAATTATTTTGTTCAAAAACTATTATTTCGTAATCAGGATTTTGTCTGAATAAATTTGCAATAAACAAGCCTGATATTCCTCCTCCTATAATTGCTATTTTTTTCATTTGTATTGATCCAAGTACCTAAAAATTTTTTTAGTAAAAGTCGGTAAAGTATAGTTATTAAGCTTTGAGCGATCAATCCAAGAAGAGTCTGGAATAACACTTTTTATAGTGTTAAATTTTATAATTATACTCATATTCATATTGGACATTTTAAAATTTAATGCTTTAACTATGTTATTAGGTTTTAATATTTCTTTCATAGGAAATATTTTTAAATTTTTTAAAAAATTAAATCTAGTATTTTTAATCAATAAAAATTGATTATTTTTTTTATAAACTTCTACCAAATAAAATTTATCAATATTTTTTTTTTTTTTTTTAATAATTTCAAAATCATTATTTTTAAATGATTTGCAATTTTTAGTTAAAGGGCATTTTGAACAAAAAGGATTTTTAGATTTACAAATAAGGGCTCCTAGTTCCATTAATGCTTGCGCATAATCACTTGCTCTTAAAGAGATGCCTAATATCTTTTTTTGTTTAATAAGATTTTCTTTTGAAACTTGATTGGTTAATTTTAAATTTAATAGTCTTTTAATCACTCTTTCAATATTCCCATCAAGTGGAATAAATGGTTTATTAAAAGCAATTGCCATAATTGCATTAGCTGTATAGTCGCCTATCCCAGGAAGAGATTTTAATTCATCAATTGTTCTGGGTAATTTTCCGTTAAATCTTTTTACTACAATCTTAGCTGTTTTTCTTAAATTTTTAACTCTTGAATAATAACCAAGTCCCTCCCAATATCTAAGTAATTTACTTTCATTGATAATTGCTAATGATTTTAAGTTAGGAATATCTTTTATAAAATTATTAAAATAAGGCACAACAGTTGCTACTTGAGTTTGTTGAAGCATGAACTCACTTACTAAAGTATAATATTCTCTTCTAGTTTGTGAAACTTTTTTTCTCCATGGTAATACTCTTTTATTATTATCATACCAATAAAGAATTTTATTTGTTAGAATGGAATTAGACATATGCAGTTTAAAAACAATATTAAGCAGAGAGGCAAAACTATTCAAGGCTTAAGGTCTTTTAAGGACACTTTGCCAAAAAATATTAAAAAAATAATAAATAAAAAAGGACATGTGTTCTCAGAAACCTTAAATAATTGGAAATATATTGCTGGAAATGATCTTTTTCAAATATGTTACCCAAAGTCATTTAAAAATTCTAATAAATTTGGAGTTAGCACCTTACAAATAATCGTCAAGCGAGGGCACGAAGTAGATTTAGAATATTCAAAAAAAAATATAATAGATAAAATGAACAGCTTTTTTGGTTATACTGTTGTTGAAAAACTAAAATTTATCAGCTTCGATGATATTCAAACCAAAGATAAGGAAGTAAAAAGAAATAATAATAGTGTGACAATTAATAAATATGCAGATAGGATTAGAGATATTAAAAATGATAAAATTAAAAAATCACTATTAGAATTAACTAAATTTTTTAAACAAAAATGAAAAAAATATTTTTATTAGCATTCATAACATTAATTGTTCTTAGCAACTATTTGTTTGCTGATAGTCTTAAAGAAATTAAAAGAATTTCAGAAGGTAATGAAAATGCAAAAATAACAATAATTGCTTATGAGTCTCTAACGTGTGGACATTGTGCTGACTTTCATGCAAATGTTTACCCTAGTCTTAAAAAAGAATTTATTGAAAAAGGTCTTGTTAAAATTGAATTTAGGCATTTCCCTTTAGATATTGCGGCTTTTAATGCTTCAAAAATTGGACAGTGTAATAACGATGGAAACTCAGATTTAATGCATATTTTATTCTCTGGTCAAAAAGAATGGGCCAAAGGGAAAAATCCTAAAGAAGCAACCAATTATTTAAAAAAATTTTTATTAGATGTGGATATAAAAGTAGATTTTGAAAAATGCTTGAATAATAAAAATATTGAAGATTTTGTTTTAAATGATCGAATCGAAGGTGTAAAAAAATTTCAAGTCAATGCTACTCCTACGATTATAATTAATGATAAAAAGTTTGAAAAAGCTCTTAATTATAAAAATTTGAAAAAATATCTAGAAAAACTGATATAAGTTAGTTCATGGAGTTTAAAAAAATCCAATTAAATGGATTTAAATCATTTGCTGAAAAAACCAATTTTTTAATTGAAGAAGGTCTTACCGGGATAGTGGGTCCTAACGGTTGTGGAAAATCTAACATTGTAGAGTCTCTAAGATGGGTGATGGGAGAAACCTCAGCAAAGAGTATGCGTGGATCAGGCATGGAAGATGTTATTTTTTCTGGAACATCTAATAAGACTTCTAAAAACATTGCAGAAGTTTCAGTTAGCGTAACGAATGAAAACCGTGATGGACCAGTTAAATATAAAGATTTAAATGAAGTTGAAGTAAGAAGAAAAATTGAAAAAGACAAAGGTTCTAAATTTTATATCAACAACAAAGAGATTAGAGCAAGAGATGCTCAAATGTTTTTTGCTGACTTATCTACTGGTGCTCACTCTCCTTCAATGATAAGTCAAGGACGTATAGGTGCTTTAGTAACAGCAAAACCAACAGATAGAAGGGCTATTTTAGAAGAAGCAGCCAATATCTCGGGACTACATGTAAGAAGGCATGAAGCGGAACTAAGGTTAAATGCAGCAGAAACAAATTTAAAAAGAGCAGATGAGCTAAGACGCCAACAAGAAAAACAATTGGCAAACCTTCAAAAACAAGCTGAAGAAGCCTCTAAATACAAAATGATTTCTGAAGAAATTAAAAAAATTGAAGCTGGTTTATATTATTTAAAATTATTAGACATAGATAAAGAAATCAAAATTGAAAATGAAATTAACACAGAGGCAGAAGGAGAAGTGAGTGGTTTTAATCAAACAATTGCTAAATTAGATAGCTTGATAAAAATAGAAACAGATAAAGTGTCTCCACTTAGAGAAAAAAATATTGAAAATTTATCTAAAATTCAAAGAATGAATTTAGAATTACAAAATCTTGATGAAGAAAATATTCGAACTCAAGATGAAATAGAAAATTTAAAAAAATCATTAAAAACTGTTGATGAAGATATTGATAGGGAGAAAGGAATTGTTATAGATGCTAACTCAAATGAAAAGAGATTAAGGGAAGAAAAAAGTGATTTAATAGAGATAGACTCTAAATATTTTGAAACAGAAAAACTATCTAATGAAGACCTAGAATCTGCTAAAGACAAGCTAAAAAAAGAACAGAATGAAGTAGATGAAATTATTAATTTTTTCGCTGATGGAAATATAAACATTAATGTTGCTCCAATAAATAATGTTAAAAGTACAATTGATAGAGTTAAAGAATTGATTAATAATAATGAAATAAATAAAGCACTTACCTTGTTGGACAGATGTCAAATTGAAATAGGTGAGTTTTTGAAAAACTTCGAAAATGAAGATAGTAAAAAGAAACTTACCAATATTAATGAAAAAAATAATAATATTAAATTATTACAAGAAAAATATGCAGATAGCTTTAGTAAAAACCAATCAATAAAAAAAGAGTCAGTCAAAAGAAATGAGAGAATTAAAACTATTGAAACCGAAATTGAAAGCTGGAAAAATTTACTTTCAAACTCTGAAAAAATGGTTGCCGACTTAAGTGAAAGAAAAAATAAATTACTTTCTAAACTGAATGAACGCGACCAACAGCCAAAATTTCAGGCAGAAAAAAAAGGACAGATTACAGAAGGCTTAAGGATTGCAGAAAATGAAAAAAATGAAAATGAAAAAATTATAAATGAAACTGATGAAAAAATTGACACTTTGAGGATTGAGTTA
Organism: uncultured Candidatus Pelagibacter sp.; assembly: GCA_943841085.1. Taxonomy (GTDB): domain Bacteria; phylum Pseudomonadota; class Alphaproteobacteria; order Pelagibacterales; family Pelagibacteraceae; genus Pelagibacter. The sequence goes on from CALSWN010000012.1 coordinate 12,449, forward strand.
AATGATATCCAGGAAAAATCTATCCAAATAAGAGAAAGAAAAGCTAGCTCTGGTGCAACTATTGAAGGATTAAAAAAACGTAAAGATGATTTATTAGAAAGAGTTTTAACTGAACTTAATATTAAGGAAGATAATATTCTGGAGAATTCTGACTTAAATGGTGTTGAGGACTTACCTGATTCTGTTAGTCAAGAAGAGACCTTAGATAAAAAGAAGAGAGAAAGAGAAAAACTTGGATCGGTTAATTTACGTGCAGATGAAGAAACAAACAAATATGAAATTGAGATAAAGAAGATGGAGCAAGATAGAGAGGATCTTGTTTCAGCTATTGTAAAATTAAAAGAAAGCATCAATGAATTAAATCAAAAAGGAAGAGAAAGGTTGTTAGAAGCTTTTGAAAAAGTTAATAGAAAATTTAATGAGGTTTATACAAAACTATTTAATGGTGGCAGTGCTAAACTAGAATTAGTTGACTCTGATGATCCCCTTGAAGCTGGTCTTGAAATGTTGGTAAGTCCTCCTGGTAAAAGACTTCAATCAATAACTTTGTTATCTGGGGGAGAACAAGCTTTGACGGCTCTATCTCTTATTTTTGCTGTATTTTTAACTAATCCATCTCCAATATGTGTGCTAGACGAGGTAGATGCTCCGCTTGATGACGCAAATGTTACAAGATTCTGCAGCCTTCTTGAAGAGTTAACTAAAATAACTAATACTAAATTTATTATTGTAACCCATCACGCCTTAACAATGTCAAAAATGAATAGACTTTATGGTGTAACAATGCCAGAAAAGGGAATTAGTCAATTAGTGGCTGTTGATTTACAAAAAGCAGAAAGCATGGTTGCTTAAGAATTAAATGTCAAAAGACTCACTGAAAACTCGCTTAGAGATTGCAAAATCTAAAATTTCTAAAAAAAACTTGTTTGAAGCTAAAAAAACGCCTTCATCTATTGGAACTGCCTTTAAAATGAGCACAGAGTTGGTGTCTGCAGTAGCGGTTGGGACAATTATTGGGTTTATTTTAGACAATACCTTTGGTACTAAACCATGGTTAATATTAATATTTTTTTTCGTAGGCGTGATTGCAGGTATTGTAAATGTCTTCAAATCTGCGAAAAACATGCAAAAATAAATTAAAAATATATGGCTACAAATCCAATGCACCAATTCGAAGTTTACAGAATTGGACCTGAAATAAAATTAGGAACAATTGATATATCCTTTACAAACGCAAGTTTATTTATGGTCATTAGTTCTCTTGCAATACTACTAATTTTTAATCTTGGATCTAAAAAAAATTCTTTACTGCCTAACAAAGTTCAACTTTTGGCAGAACTTAGTTATACATTTGTTTCAAAAATGATTAGTGATACAGCTGGCTCAAAAGCAAAACCTTATTTTGCTTTTATATTTTCTCTATTCATGTTTGTTTTATTTTGCAATATGTTCGGCATGATACCTTACGCATTTACTGTCACTAGCCACATAATTGTTACTTTTATATTGGCTTCATTTATCTTTATTGGAGTTACAATAATTGGATTTCTAAAACATGGGCTTGGTTATTTAAAATTATTTGTCCCAAGTGGTGTGCCCGCAGTTCTTTTGCCATTAATAGTTGTTATAGAAATAATTTCTTATTTGAGTAGACCTGTAAGTCTTTCTGTTAGATTGTTTGCTAACATGATGGCTGGACATACTATGATGAAAGTTTTCGGAGGCTTTGTTATAAGTCTTGGAATAGTCGGTGGATGGCTTCCACTGAGTTTTTCGGTTGCATTAACTGGTTTGGAGATATTAGTTGCTTTTCTTCAAGCATATGTTTTTGCAATCTTAACCTGCATCTATTTAAATGATGCATTAAATTTACACCATTAATTAACATAAGGAGGATATAATGGAATTAGAAGCAGCAAAAATGATCGGAGCAGGACTAGCAGCGATAGCTTTAGCCGGTGCAGGTGTCGGGATTGGAATTATTTTTGGTAATTACCTTTCTGGAGCGATGAGAAATCCATCTGCGGCACAAAAACAATTTCCTAATCTTTTATTAGGATTTGCTTTGGCTGAGGCTACTGGCTTATTTGGATTGGTTGTTGCATTAATTATTTTATTTGCGTTTTAAATTTAATGATTAAAAAAATATTTTTTCAGTCAATATTTTTAAGTTTTCTATTTTTTATAGAAACTTTTGCAGCTGAAAGTGGGGGTATGCCTCAATTAAATCCTGAATTTTGGGTTTCTCAAATTTTTTGGTTAACTATAACTTTTGGAATCTTGTATATTGTTTTATCTAAACTTATACTTCCAAAAATAAGTGCTAATCTTGAAATAAGAAAAGCACAAATTCTTGAAAATATTGAGGCAGCAGAAAAACAAAGAGAAGAAAGTGAACTAAAAATTAAAGAATACGAAGAAATAGTTCAAAATAGCAAAAATCAGGCAAAAAATTATATCAATCAAGCTAAAGAAAAAGTTCTAAAAGATATTAATCTTAAAAAAGAAACTTTAGATCAAAATTTAAATGAAGAAATAAAAAAAGCAGAGTCTGAAATTACAAATTTTAAAAGTAAGGCTCCTGAAAAAATTAATAAAATTGCTGCTGAAACATCAGCAGATATAATTCAGCAATTGATAGGTACGGAAGTGAATAATAGCAGCATTTCAGCAATAGTAGATGAATTAGCAAAAAAAAAAATGAGTGAATATTATGGCAATTGATGCAACTTTTTGGGTAGCAGTATCTTTTATAGTTTTCTTTGGTGGTTTGATTTATTTAAAAATACCTCAAAAAATTAATGATGTTTTAACAAAACTTATTTTAGATATTAAAAATGAAATAGATGAAAGTGAAAAATTAAGATCAGAAGCAAAGATCTTACTGGAAAAAGCTCAAAATAAATTGGATACTGCTCAAGCAGTCAGTAATAATATTTTAGAGCAAGCAAAAAAAGATAGTGATCATTTAATAATAGAAATGAATGATAAATTTCACAAATCATCTGAGATCAAAAAAAACCTGGCAGAAAATAAAATTTCTCAAATGAAAGAATCTGCTATTAAAGAAATTAAAGATATTTCAATTAAAATTGCAATGGATTCTGTGAAAAAAATTATCAACACGTCAGTTGATAAGTCTAAACTTGATAATCTTTTTGATAAAAATATAGAAGAAACAAAAATTGCATTAAAAAAAATTAACTCATAATTCTCTTACATTTCTTTTAAAAAACTATAAATTGACAGAATGAAATCTATCGTCATTGGTTCAGGATTTGGTGGAATAGCTGCCGCTCTAAGGCTTAAAGCTAAAAATCATAATGTTACATTAATTGAAAAACATTCTGACCTTGGTGGTAGAGCCAGGGTATTTAAAAAAAATGGTTTTACATTTGATGCTGGGCCTACTGTAATTACAGCTCCTTATTTAATCGAAGAACTCTTTCAACTTTTTAAAAAAAAACCAGAGGACTATATAAAGCTTACTCCTCTTAAGATTTGGTATAGATTTATTTATGAAGATGGACACCAATTTGATTATTCAGGTGATGAAGAAGAAATGAAAAACCAAATTAAGGAAATAAATGAGGATGATGTAAGGGGGTATGAGGAGCTCGTAAAATTTACAAAAAAAATATTTGATAAAGGGTTTACAGAGCTTGCAGCTGTGCCTTTTGACAAACCTTTTGTAATGATGAAACAACTGCCTGCTCTTCTAAAACTTAAGAGTTACAAATCAGTCTACTCATTAGTTTCTAACTATATTAAAAATGAAAAATTAAGACGTATGTTAAGCATGCATCCTCTCTTAGTTGGTGGAAACCCTTTTACAACAACATCAATTTACGGATTGATACTTTATCTGGAAAAAAAATGGGGCATACATTATTCAATGGGAGGAACTGGAAATATAATTAAAGGTTTAGAAAAATTAATGACAGAAGAAGGGATTGAGATTATTAAAGGCCAAGAAGTAAGAAATATTATTTCAAAGAATAATAAAGTTGAAGGAGTAAAACTAGACAATCAAAAAGAAATAGTCGCAAACAATGTAATTTGTAATACAGACCCACCTGCTGTGTACGAAAAGCTTCTTAGCCAAACTAAAACTAATGCTTTATTTGAGTGGAAAAAAAAAAGGATGCAGTATTCTATGGGTCTTTTTGTTTACTATTTTGGCACTAAAAAAACATACCCAAATGTTGAGCATCATACAATTAAGTTTGGTGACAAATATCAAGAACATTTAAATGATATATTTGATAAAAAAAAATTGAATAAAGACATAAGCTATTATCTTCACAGACCATCTGCCACTGATAAAACTATGGCACCAGAGGGAAATGATTGCTTCTATGTGCTGGTTCCAGTTCCAAATAACCAGTCTAAAATAGATTGGAAAATTGAAGGTGACAAAATGAAAGATCTAGTAATTGATAAAATGGAGAAAGTTTTATTGCCCAATCTTAGAGAAAATATTATTGAGGACTTTTATTTAACACCAGATTATTTTGAAAAAGAATTAAATACTAAATTTGGTTCTGGGTTTTCTATACAGCCAAAGTTTACACAATCTGCTTATTTTAGATTCCATAATAAATCTGAGGTTTGCGATGGATTATATTTTGTTGGTGCTGGAACTCATCCTGGTGCGGGTGTGCCTGGTGTGCTATCTTCAGCAAAAGTTTTAGATAAGATTATATAATGTCTAATAAAAACTACCTGTCTATTTATGCAAAGTCCTTTAATTGGGCTGGTTTCTTTTTACCAAAAGAAACTTATCAAAAATGTTCTGCCCTATATGATTTTTGTAGAACAGTAGATAATATTGCAGACGACGAAGGTGAGCTAGATATTAAAAAAAAAAATTTATTAACTTTTAAGAATGATTTTATTAATAAAAATTTCAATAATATAATAATTAAGGATATGTGGGATCTTATGAATCGTCATTTAATTACAATAAAAATTGTTGAAGACTTATTTGATGGCGTTGAGTCAGATTTAAATAAAAAAATTCAATTAAATAATAAAAAGGATTTGTTAATTTATTCTTACAGAGTTGCTGGTACGGTAGGCCTGATGATGGCAAAAATTTTAAATGTAAAAGATCAAAATTCAATGAGAGCAGCCATTGATTTAGGCATTGCGATGCAACTTACAAATATATCTAGAGATGTTGTAGAGGACTCAAAAATTAATAGATTTTATATTAAGAATGATTTCAAAACAATAAGCGACACCTTAACGTTAGCTGATTTATTTTACAAAAGTTCTTTTATAGCAATAAAGGAAATACCTTTTAAATTTAGATTTGCAATACTTGTTGCAAGAAGAGTTTACAAAAAAATTGGTTATAAAATTTTAAGAACAAGAAATATAGAGTCTTATAATAAGGCGGGTAAAATTTATGTAAATAATATTGAAAAAATTTTTCAAACAATTTTTTCAATATTTGATTTAATAATACTTTTATTAACAATGAAAAAAAGCAACTATATGAGTAATGAACATTTTTTAATTAGTGAGGAAATAAATTTAGATGAAAGAATTTGATTATATAATTATTGGTGGTGGTTGCGCCGGACTATCTTTAGCATACGAATTAGAAATCCATAATAAACTCCAAAATAAAACAGTGGCAATTATTGAACCAAGATCAAAATATAAAAAAGATAAAACTTGGTCTTTTTGGAAAACTGCAGATCATAACTTTGATGATTGTATTAAGAAAAGTTGGAAAAATTTTTCAATCAACATATCAGATAAAACAAACTACTTAGAATGTATTAATTACCCTTATCAAAGTATTGATAGTGGTTTATATTATGAAAAAATAAATAGTAGATTAAATAAAAATAAAAATATTTCTTTCTTTAAAAATTTAAATGAAATCAATTCAAATAATGCTTTAATTTTTAATAGCGTTCCTCCTACTAAAAATGATTATCATAATCTTTGGCAGCATTTTTGTGGTGTAGAAATTGAATCTAAGAGCGAATTTTTTGATGATGAAATTTTTAATCTTATGGATTTTGACTGTGAACAAAGAGAAAGTGTTCATTTCTTTTATACGCTTCCTTACTCAAAAAATAAGGCTTTAGTTGAAACTACTTGGTTATCAAAAATGAATGACGACTCTCAAAAAGATTATGATCTTCAACTAAAAGATTATATTGAAAATCATCTAAATTTAAAAGATTACAAAATAACTTACAAAGAAGAAGGTGCAATACCCCTATTCTATCCATCATATGAGCTAAAAAAAAATAAAATTAATATTGGAACTGCTGGGGGTATGACGAGGCTAAGCACAGGATATACATTTTTAAATATTCAAGAACACAGCAAATATATTAGAAAAAACATTGAAAACATTTCAAAAGCTAAAAAATTCAAGATAAGTAAAAAATATCAATTTCTAGATGTCATTTTCTTAAGAGTTCTTGAAAAAAATCCTGAAATGATGCCTAATATTTTCTTTAAAATGTTTAAGAGCTCACCAAAGACTGTTATAAAATTTTTATCTAATAAGAGTAATATTTTAGAAGATTTATTAATTATTTTAAAAATGCCAAAATGGATTTTTATCAAAGCATTGTTTTACTAGTTTAATTATGGATTTAAAAATTTTACATAATAAGCATTCTAACTATTTTTTTTTACTTACTATTTCTCTATGTCTACTACAATTTTTTATTAAGTTTAATACTGCTGACAAAGCTTGGGTTTATATAACTTGTTTTTTTTTAATCATAACTGTTGGTATATCTCACGGAGGTCTTGATAATTTAAAAGGTAAAAAATTATTTAACAAACTTAAATTAAAAAGTAGTTTTTTACTATTCTATTTAGCTTATATTTCAATTGCTATTTTAATTTTAATTTTATGGTTCAATTTTGGTCAAATATCTCTTTGGACTTTTTTAATATTAGCCTCATACCACTTTGGTAAAGAAGATACACCAAATGTTTTAATATCAAAAAATAAAAATAAATTATTCATGTCTTTAAAATTTTTTGCAAAAGGTTCAACTGTAATTGTTATGGCATTATTTTTTAATTTTGAGAAAACAATGGGCATTTTTCAATTCATAAGTACTGATGGATATTTCATGGGTTTTTATACTATTGATGTTGCAGGTTTAGAATGGCAAGACGACATAAGAAGGTCTTTATATTTTTTTATTTTGATAAATGTGTGGGGGCATATTTATCTTAAATCAAAAAAATACTGGGGTTCTTTATTACAAGATTTCTTATCTATAGTTTTTTTAAATGTATTTTTTGAACCATTCATAGCTTTCACAGTTTATTTTTGTTTTTTACATTCTATTCGACACTCTTTATTGTGGTCATCAAAATTATTAGGAAAAACAAAAAATTCATTAAAAGAATTTTTAATAAAATCATTTCCATTGACATTAATAACTGCAATTATATTCATAATTAGCGTTTATTTATTAAGTTTATTTGGAGATTTTTCGGGTGTACATATAATGCTTGTGACTTTTGTTGGTTTGGCATCTTTAACCTTTCCACATATATTGCTCGAATATTTAATAGAAAAAAATGAAAAATAAAGAAATTAAAATATTATTATCTGCACCACGAGGGTTTTGTGCTGGTGTTGAAAGAGCAATTGAAATAGTTAAGAAAAGTATTCAAAAATATGGCGCCCCTGTCTATGTGCGACATGAAATAGTTCACAATAAACATGTAGTGGATAGTCTTAAAGCTTTAGGAGCAATATTTGTTGAAGAGCTTGAGGAGATTAATGATAAAACTAGACCTGTAATTTTTTCTGCCCACGGTGTACCAAAAACAATACCAATGCAGGCTGACAATTATAAGATGGAATATGTAGATGCCACATGCCCTCTTGTTTCAAAAGTTCATAGAGAGGCTGAGAACCTTCATAAAGCAGGTTATCATATCGTACTTATAGGTCACAACAATCACCCAGAAGTTATTGGCACTATGGGACAATTACCGGAAGGTACTATTGATTTAATTCAAGATGAACATGATGTGGAGTCATATAAATTAGATGATAAAAAAAAAATAGCGTATGTTACTCAAACGACTCTGTCAGTTGACGATACAAAAAACATAATCAAAGCTCTTAAGAAAAAATTTCCTCAAATTAAAGCGCCATTCAAAGAAGATATTTGTTATGCAACTACAAACCGTCAATCAGCTGTTAAAAATATCGCTAAACAGTGTGATATGTTCTTTGTTTTAGGAAGTAGAAATTCTTCAAATTCAGTTCGATTAGTTGAAGTGGCTGAACAAACGGGCTGTCCGCATGCTGAACTCATACATTCTGAGAGTGAAATTCCTTTTGAAAAAATACAAAATTGTAAAATAATTGGTATTTCATCTGGTGCTTCTGCTCCTGAAGTGTTAGTTGAAAATTTTTTAAATAAACTAAAAGATAAATTTAAGATAAAGATTGAAGAAATTGAGATTGTAAAAGAAAATATTGTTTTTAAAGTTCCTGCAAAATTAAATTAAATGGCTGTATATACAAAAATTGATAATCGAGATCTTCTTTCTTTAAGTGATAGTTATGAATTAGGAAAAATAGTTAAATCAAAAGGTATAAAAAAAGGAATAGAAAATACAAATTATTTATTAAAAACAAATAAAAGTAAATTCATTTTAACAATTTTTGAAAAAAGAGTTAAAAAAAAAGACTTACCTTTTTTTATGAGTTTAATGGAAAAACTAAATCAAAAAAAGATTATTTGTCCAAAACCATTAAAAAATAACAAGGGTAAACACTTATCAAAAATTAAAAACAAATCTGCAAGTATTGTAACTTTTTTAAATGGATCAGATAAAACTAATCTTAATCATAAAAATTGTTTTGATATTGGAAAAAATATTGCAAAATTTCATAAAGCTACGTCTAAGATAAAATTATATAGAAAAAACTCTATGTCGATTAAAAAATTAAGTGGACTATTAAAAAGTATTAAATTTAAGTCTAATAAAATATCCTCAAAACTTAAGCCCACACTTAATTTGTGTTTTAAAGACATCAAAAGTCAATGGCCTAAAAAATTACCAGGTGGAATTATTCATGGAGATTTATTTATGGACAATATTTTTTTTGATAAAAATAAATTTTCTGGATTTATAGATTTTTATTTTTCTTGTAATGATTATTTAATGTATGAAATTGCAATTTGTATAAATGCATTATGTTTTGATAAAAAAAGAAATTCTTTTAAGATGAATCATCGAAAAATTAAAAACTTAATTGATGGATATGAAACTATAAGACCTTTTACAAAAAATGAAAAAAATTCATTAAATATATTGTGTAGAGGGGCTGCTTTAAGGTATCTTTTAACTAGAATTTATGATTATTTAAATACTCCTAAAACAGCTTTAATTAAGATCAAGGATCCTAAAGAGTATCTTCAAAAACTAATTTTTCATAACAAGCTTAATAGCTATAAAGATTATTATAAATAATGATAAAAATTTACACAGATGGTTCTTGTTTAAAAAACCCAGGTAATGGAGGATGGGCTGCAATCATTAATGTTGATAATAAAATTAAAAAAATTAGCGGGCGTGTAAAGGATACAACTAATAACAAAATGGAGCTAATGGCCCCAATTAAAGCACTTCAAGAAGTAAAAGAACAACAGCCAATTGAGATTTATACTGACTCTCAATATGTAAAATTAGGTATCACTAACTGGATACATAAATGGATTAAAAACAATTGGCAAACTTCTAAAAAGGAGCCTGTTAAAAATAAAGAACTCTGGATGGAGCTATATAAATTAACCAAATCCTATGAAATAAAATGGATTTGGGTTAAGGCGCATGCTGGAAATACGTTAAATGAAGAGGTCGACTTGTTAGCCAAACAAGCTGCTGAATTAAACTAAGTTCAGAAAATTTTGAGCAGCTGAAACTTCACACGAACCAGCATCTTCTTCTTCTTGTAATTTAATTACCTTTAAATTGTCTATTAACATTGTGTATCTATTTGATCTTATTCCTAAACCTCTAGCACTTTTATCTACGTCAGCGCCTATTGACTTAGTAAAGTTTAAAAATGGATCTGCCATCATCAAAATTTTATCTTCAACATTTTGGCTTTTACCCCATGCATCCATTACGAAAGGATCATTTACTGAAACACAGACTATGAGATCTATACCTTTTGCTTTGTATTTTTCTTGGTTGTCAACATATCCAGGCAAATGTTTGGCTGAACAAACTGATGTATAAGCACCTGGCAAACCAAATAAAACAACTTTTTTATTTTTAAAAAATTCAAAAGTATTTTTCTTAATGGGACTTCCGTTTTCCATAATAAAAAATTCAGAATTAGGTATTGTTTCATTTTCTTTTAATTTCATTATATTTTTTCCTTAATATATTTTTGAGTTTTACCTAGATTATTTGTAAGAATATCATAATTTTCTTTTTCATCCATAACATATTTAAGTTCATCAGGTAGGTCGGGTTTAACACCAATTGATTTATTAATAGCATCTGGAAACTTACATGGATGTGCCGTAGCTAAAACAATATTATTACCATCTATTTTTGCCTTATTTAAAGATCCAAATCCTATTGCACTATGTGGGTCTAGTATAATACCATATTTAATATGAACTTCTTTAATAGTATCTAAAACTTCTTTCTCGCTCATACTTGCTGATAGAAAATCTTTATTTATTTTTTTCATATTGTTTTTTGAGATAATATATTTACCATTATCTTTAATTTCATGCATAATTTTTCTAGTTTCATTATCATTTGAGTCATTTAAATCATAAATTAATCTTTCAAAATTACTAGCAATCTGAATATCCATACTTGGTGAGTTTGTTTCAATTACGTTTTCTGCCTCATAGTTTCCATTAGAAATTGCTCTATGTAAAATATCATTTTGGTTTGTAGCAACTATAAGTTTGTTTATGGGTAAACCCATTTTTTTTGATAGATAGCCAGCATACACATCTCCAAAATTTCCTGTTGGTACTGAAAAATTAATAGGTCTATTATCTTGTACTTGAAAATATGTATAAAAATAATATACAGCCTGCGCAATAATTCTTGCCCAATTTATTGAATTTACTCCAGACATGTTAATTGAGTTAGAAAATTCTTTATCCGCAAACATTGATTTAACTAAATTTTGACAATCATCAAAGTTACCTTTTATCGCTAAATTAAAAACATTTTTTTCTTTAATGGTTGACATTAATTTTCTTTGAACAATTGATACTTTTTCATGAGGATGAAGAACAAATATATTCATATTCTTCTTTCCCTTGATTGCATCTATCGCAGCAGCACCTGTATCCCCAGATGTTGCAACTACAACATTTATGTTTTTGTTATTTTTTTTTTAAGTAATGCTCATAAAAATTTCCTAACAATTGCATTGCTATATCTTTAAAGGCAAGTGTTGGGCCATGGAATAATTCTA
>CALSWN010000013.1 GCA_943841085.1 uncultured Candidatus Pelagibacter sp.
ACACTTTTTAGAACAATACTTTACCTTATCCCAATTAAGCTTCCATTTCTTGCGCCAGACGAAAGGTCTTTTACAAACTGGACAAATTTTTGATGGCAGATGTTCTTTTTTCACTAAATTGTATTTTTTTTAATAAATTTATTTGCTTCAGACAAAATCATTTTTTTTCTTTCATCTTTCATTTTATCGAAAATTCGAACCATCATAGATAACCTTGGATTTTTTAAAAAAAATTTTCTATTTCGATCAATGAATCTCCAATAAAGACCATCCATCGTATTACACCATTCCCCTTTTTTAAAATCCATCATCTTCATAAAATAAGCAGATCCGCAAATGTATGGTTTTGTTGCAAAAATTCCTCCATCACTAAATAAACCCATTCCATATACATTAGGAACCATCACCCAGTCGGACGAATCTACAAACATTTCCATAAACCATTTATAAACATAAGTTGGTTTCACCTCACAAAGGTTCATGATGTTTGATAAAATCATTAATCTTTCAATATGGTGAGACCAGCCATAATCAACAGCGTTTTTAATTGCATGATCTAAGGGAGGTAAGCCCGTTGTTCCCTCATACCAAGAACTTTTCATTTTTCTATTCTGTTTAAAAAAGTTTTTAGTTTCCATTTCCTCAGAGTAGCCCTGATAAATACCTCTCATGAACTCTCTCCAACCAATTACCTGTCGTAAATAACCTTCAAGTGAATTCATTCTTATTTTATGTTTTTTATGAAATTCTAAAATTTTTTGAATGATAATTTCAGGAGTTATCAATCCTAAATTAATATATGGACTTAATGCACTGTGAAATAATATATTATCTTTTTGATTAACAGCATCTTCATAGTCACCAAATAAATTAGATTTTTCTTTAATAAAAAAGTCTAAAAGTTTAACTACATCACCATATTCAGTTGCTAACCAAAAATCATTTGTACTTCCAGGGTGATCTTTAAATAATTTTTCTATAACTGGTTTCAATTTTTTAGTGTGATTAGTTTCATTAATTTTTGGAAATTTTGGTATTGAAATATCTTTAGGTAGTTTGTTTCTATTTTCTTCATCAAAACTCCATTTACCACCAATAGGTTGTCCATCGGCACCCATCAATATTCCAGATTTTTTACGAACCTCTTTATAGAAAGTAGCCATAAAAGGTTTTTTGGATTTTTCTAAATAATTTTTAAACTCATCTCTAGAATTTAAAAACATAGGAGTTTGAATAACATTCCAATTAATTTTTTCTTTTTTTAAAAATTGTGAAATTTTTTTTTCAAAAAATTTATCTTCTACTTCAAAACTAGTAATTTTTTTTATTTTTTTTTGTGTGATTATTTTTTTTAATTTCTTTAGATAATCATCTTTAAAATCTTTGTCCTCAATTTTAAAATAATTTAAATTATATTTACTCTTTTTAAGGATATCTGCATAAGACCTCATGGATGACAAGAATAGCAAGATTTTTTGCTTATGATGTTTTTCATAGGTGCATAATCCGTTATCTTCTGCCATAAAAAACACATGGTCCTTTTTGAAGCGGTCTAGGTATTTTAATGGAAATAACTGATTACCAAGTATAAAAAACAATTTCATAGTTAAATATAACTAATTAAAAATTATATGTCAGAAAAATATCTTATTTTTGGTGCGACAGGTTCTGTGGGTTCGAGCTTAGCTGAACAATTAAAAAATTCAGGTAATGATATTCATCTAGTTGCAAGAAATGAAAGTGAAGTTAAGATAATCGCAGAAAAATTGGGTTGCTCTTACACGGTTGTTGATGTTGTAGAAGATGGTTTTATAGAAAAAATAAAATCAGATATTAATGATATCAAAGGGGTTGCTTACTGTGTGGGCTCTATTGATTTAAAACCATTAAGAATGGTTACTGAGGCTGATATGAATAAATGCATGAAACTAAATCTTTATTCTGCAATTGAAACTATAAAAGGATTTCAGGAAAGTTTAAAAAAAAATAAAGGCTCAATAGTTTTATTTTCAACTGTTGCGGCTCAAAGAGGTTTCACTAATCACGCAATTATTGCATCTGCAAAAGCGGCTGTTGAGGGATTAACTGTTACGCTTGCAGCAGAGTTTGCTCCACATATCAGAGTAAATTGTGTAGCACCTAGCTTATCAAAGTCTAAAATTGCAGAACCAATGTTAAAAAATCCTACAATCGCAGAGGGCATCGCAAAAGCTCATCCTCTTAAAAGATTGGGTGAAGGGAAAGATTCTGCGGCACTTGCTAAATTTTTAATTACTGAAGAAAGTTCTTGGATTACTGGACAGATAATAGCTGTTGATGGTGGCAGATCAAAACTTTCTTAAAGTGAAAAAATATTTTTTATTAATATTTTTTTTTCTTTTGTTTACCTCTAAAAGCTATTCCAATAATTATAAATTCACTAAAATAATACAACTAAATGAGCCTTGGGGATCCTCATTCATTAATAATAATGAAATTATTATTACCGAAAAAAGTGGAAAAATTAAAATCGTTAATGTTGTTTCAAAAGAAGTTTCAGAGATTAAACATAATCTTAATTTTTTAGAAGTCGGCCAAGGTGGATTATTAGATATTATTCACCAAGATAATACCCTGTGGATTTCTTATTCAGAAGACAGAGGGGATTCAAAAACAAGTACATCAATTGCAAAAGCATCATTAAATAAAGAAGAATTAAATTTTAGAAATATTTTTCAAGCAAACCCTCCAATAGATTCTGGTTATCATTTTGGTTCAAGATTAGCGATTAAGGGTGACTATCTTTATGCATCAGTTGGTGAAAGAGGCCAAGGTATGATTGCTCAAGATCCCACAAAACATCCTGGTAGTGTTATTAGAATTCACTCTGATGGCAGCATTCCAATAGACAATCCAAAATTTGAAGGTAAAAAAAACTGGTTACCTGAAATTTATCAAATAGGTGTTCGTAACCCACAAGGTTTAACACTCTCCGATTATGATGGAAAAATATATTTGAGTAATCATGGAGCAAGAGGTGGCGATTGGTTTGGAGAGGCTAAAAAAGGAGAAAATTATGGATGGAAAATTTTAGGCTGGGGAGGAAAAAATTACTCAGGAACAAAGATAGGTCCTAAATGGAAGCCAGGTTTTACTAAAGCAATTCAATATTGGGTACCTTCCATAGCAACTAGTGCTATTACAATTTATAAAGGGAAAGAATTTAAAGAATGGAATGGCCATGCTTTAGTAACTTCACTTAAAAACAAGTCTTTAATAAAGTTAGCATTCAATGATATATCAAATGTTAAAGAAGAAACTATATTTAAAAATAAAATTGGAAGAATCAGAGATATTCAAGTTCACCCTGCAAATGGAAAAATATATTTTTTAGCAGGAGATGCCTTGTGGTTAATGAAAAAAAATTAGCCTTCTAGAATTTTCTTTTTTGCTTTTTCAAATTCTTCTTTTGTCAAAGCCCCACTCTGGAATAGTTCACTTAATTTAACTAACTCATTAGATAAATCCTTATTAGTAAATTCTAAACTATTGTTTACTTCTTCTTCATTATTTGATGTCTCTAATAGCTTGTCATTTTTTGCCTTAAATCCTTTTAAAATTGCAGAAACACCAAGATATAAAACAAAACCTAAAACAGGTAGAGCCAAACTTAAAAATATTATTTTTTCCATTATTTTTTATATCAACAAATATTAATCTTCATCTTCCTCTCTCCAACCTTTTTCATACATTAACCAAGCTGCATATATTACTGATGATGTTCCTACTATCATACCAAAATCAAAACCTGTTTGCTGATCATATAAATACCATCCTATTTGAGTTGCTCCTATTGGAGGAACAGTCAGAATTAACATCAATATTGCAATTCTATAATAATATCGAGGCTTCTTCATGCTAAACTTTATCAAAAAATAATCGATTAGTTAAAGTGTTAATAGTGGGTCAAATTATCTTATTTAGATATTATATCATTTAATGGAGCTATTTCTCCAATTTTAAATATAATTGCGTCTTCTTTTTTAAAACCATATTTCTCTGCACTTGCTTTAAATCGTACAGGTGGTTCCATAATTGGTTCTAGGGATAAAACAAAAGTTCCCCAGTGGGTTCCCATAACTTTTCTACTTTTTAAATCCTGTGCTACATTTAAAGCTTCTTCAGGTGTTGTGTGATAAATTGATTTATCAAACATCGGTTTAAAATTGTAAGCTCCAATGTTAATCATTGTTAAATCAATTGGACCATATTTTTCACCTAATTCTTTATAAATGTTTCCATAACCTGTGTCACATGCAAATAAAATTTTTTTATCTTTATATTCAATTAAAAAATTACCCCAGAGCGTTTTATTTGTATCTGTAAGACTTCTTTTAGACCAATGAACAGCTGGCAGAAGTGTTACTTTTAGATCATTGTTAACTTTAATTTCTTGATACCAGTCCATTTCATTGACATCTTTAAATCTATAAGGAGTAAAATATTTTCCAAGATTTAAAGGAACTAAAACTTTTGAATCTTTGTACGGATACCTCCTGATAGTAGCCATGTCTTGATGATCATAATGATTATGTGTTAATAAAAATAAGTCGGTTTTTGGAATTTCATTTAATTTTAAAGCAGGTTCAGTAAATCTATCTGGGCCAAATATTAAAGGTCCAGCATTTTTTGAAAATACAGGATCAGTTATAATCGTTGTCTCTCCCAGTTTAATTAAGAAAGTAGCATGACCAATCCAAGCAATATAATCCTCATTTTTATACTTCTCTAAATCTGATAAAACTTTTTTTTTATCTACAACATGTTCTTTTGGAACTGTTAGATCTATCTTTTTCTTTTCTTTGGTAAATTGTCTGTATGAAAATTTAACATCTTTAGATCTTACGGGTGATCCTTCTGGGTTTCTAAATGTTCCATCTGATAAGTGATGATAAGGCTTTTTTTCCATAGCAACTAATGAAGAGTTATAAGCAATTATTATAAATAAGAAAATTATAAATTTTATCATTTATTTTAGTATTCTTTATTTTTGTGATCTTTTAAAACACTCAATTGTGTTTTTTAACAAGCATGCAATCGTCATTGGCCCTACTCCACCTGGAACAGGAGTTAAAGCTTTCGCAACTTTAGAAACTTCGTCAAATGCAACATCGCCAACAATACCTTTCTCAGTTTTATTGATTCCTACATCAATTACTATTGCATCTTTTTTGACCCAATCTGCTTTTACAAGTTCTGGAATACCAACAGCTGCAACGATTATATCTGCCTCTAAGCATTCTGCTTTTAAATCTTTAGTTTTTGAATGAGTAATTGTAACTGTACAATTTTCTTTCAAAAGTAGTTGTGCCATTGGTTTACCGTTTAGATTTGATCTACCAATCATCACAGCTTTTTTTCCACTTAAGTTTGGCTCAATTTTTTTAATCATTAAATAACATCCTAACGGTGTGCAAGGCACTGAACTTTCATAACCTGATGAAAGATTACCAACATTCATTGGATGAAATCCATCAACATCTTTTTCAGGTAAAATAGTTTCGATAACTTTTTGTTTATCAATGTGTTTTGGTAAAGGTAATTGAACTAAAATTCCTGAAATATTTTCATCCTTATTAAGTTCTTCAATTTTATCTAAAACTGTTTTTTCTTCTACAGCTTCTGGATATTTAATTACTTCAGATTTTAAACCAACCTCATTTGCTGATTTTTCTTTATTACGTACATAAATTTGACTAGGAGCCATATCTCCAATTAAAATAACAGTAAGACCAGGGACTTTATTGTGTTTAGCCTTTAACTGTAAAACTTCTTGTTTTAGTTCTTCTCTAAGTTCTGCAGCTGCTTTTTTCCCGTCTATTAAAATCATAAAGTTTATTAAAAAATTATTGGTGCAATGTACAGCTTCATACACATTTCTATAAACCAAATCAACAAAAGTAAAATTACTGGTGATATATCTAGTGAACCTAAATTTGGTAAAAATCCTCTAATTTTGTTTAAAATTGGGTCTGTTA
>CALSWN010000014.1 GCA_943841085.1 uncultured Candidatus Pelagibacter sp.
AAATTATTAGAAATTTATCCTGATGAAAAAGAGGGGATCTTAGATAAAAAATTTGCATCGTTAGTGAATAAAAAAAAGTGTTTAGAAATTGCAAAAAAAATTGAATTAGAAAAGTATATATTAGTATTTAACCCTAAAAATAAAAAAATTAAGATAGAGGATAAGGTTGTTTCAGATTGTTTAGAAGCATTAATCGGTGCAATATACCTAGACAAAGGCTTAAATTATACAGAAAAATTTATATTAAATTTATGGAGTGATCATATTAAGGCTAGTGTAATAACCTTAATAGACTCTAAAACAAAGCTTCAAGAATATTCACTAAAATTTTTTAAAAGCTTACCTATATATAAATTAATATCTAATACTGGTCCTAGACATAAACCAATATTTAAAGTAGCCGTTAAATTAAAAAATACTAAATTTTTTACCGCCGAAGGTGCATCTAAAAAAGATGCTGAACAAAATTCAGCATCTCTATGTCTTAAAAGTATATTAAAAAAATGAATTGGGATGATAATGCATATTTGATTTCTAAAAACCGATATAGTGAAAATTCTATAATTGCTGAAGTTTTTACAGAAAATTATGGTAAAGTTTCTGGAATTATTTTTGGTGGAACATCCAAGAAGATTAAAAATTATTTACAAATTGGAAATAAACTTTATGTAAATTATAATACAAAAAGTCCAACTAGAATTGGTTATTTTAAAATTGAAATATTAAGAGCCTTAACACCACTTTATTTTGATGAAAAACAAAAACTATCATGTATCTCTTCCGCTATGAATTTGATAAAACTTTTAACAGCCGAAGCTCAGTCAAATAAAGAAATTTTTATTTTAATCAACAAATTTTTTGATTTATTAACTTATAAAAATTGGATCCAAGAATATATTTTTTGGGAACTAGAGTTGCTAAAACTTCTGGGTTATGACCTTGAACTAAAAAATATGGCAGAAAAAGAAATAATCAATAATCAGATTAATTACTATGTTAAATCATCAACAGAAAGAAAAAATATCCCAAGTTTTTTAATTGAAAATAATAGTAAAAATGTAGATTTAAAGAATTTACTTAATGGTTTAAAACTTGTTACTGATTATCTTGAAAAAAGTATATTAAAACCTAATAATTTAAGTATTCCAAGTTCTAGAACTCATTTTGTTAATCTTTTAAAATAATCTATTTTATTAAATCCTCTATTCTATCTGCATAGTAACTTACTATTGCATTAGCACCAGCTCTTTTAAAGGATATTAAACTCTCTAGAATAGAATTTTTATCTATTAAACCTTTTTTGATGCTTTGACTGATTGTGCTATATTCACCAGAAACTTGATAAGCTAAAACTGGAATTTTAAAATTATCTTTAACTGTTTTTATAATATCTAAATAGGGCATTCCAGGCTTTACCATTACCATATCAGCACCTTCTTTAATATCTAAAGCAACTTCTCTTATAGCTTCATTACTATTTCTAAAATCCATCTGATAGGTTTTTTTATTACCTTTTAATAGTCCTTTTGAACCAACAGCATCTCTGAATGGCCCATAAAAGCTTGAAGCATATTTTACTGCGTAAGAAAGTATTTGAACCATTTGATGTCCTTCACTATCTAAAGCTTTTCTAATTTTTCCAATTCTTCCGTCCATCATATCTGAGGGTGCCAGTACATCACAGCCAATTTCAGCATGAAGTAATGACTGTTTAATTAAAACATTTATAGTTTCATCATTTAAAACATATCCTGATTTCAACAAACCATCATGGCCATGTGAAGTGTAAGGGTCTAAAGCAACGTCACACATAATCCCAATTTCGTTCTTATATCTTTTTTTTACATATTTTATTGCTTGGCATACAAGATTATTCTCGTTTAAAGCCTCTGATCCAAGTTTATCTTTTAATTTAATTTTAGTATGTGGAAATAGTGCAACCATAGGTATTTTATTCTTAATTGCTTTATCTAGAATAATTCCAAGTTTATCTATCGTATATCTGTACACATCAGGCATTGTTTTGATCGGTTGTTTTATGTTTTTTCCTTCTATTAGAAAAATAGGAAGTATAAAATCACTTGAAGATAGGCTACTTTCTTGAATTAATCTCCTAGACCAATCATTTTTTCGACTGCGTCTAAGTCTCAAATTTGGGTAATTTCCTGTTATCATTTTTTTAATTTATTTATAAAATGCGACAAATGTAATATACAAATATATCTTAAAAAGGGTAATAAACAATTTAAATGACATTAAATTTTAAAGATTTTCAAAAGCAAGACATTCAATTTGATATTGATAAACTAAAAAAAGCTTACCATGAAATTATAAAAATCAAAAACTTTGACAGTCCAGATGGTATATCAAATTTTGGAGCTATCTCATTAACGCAAATTCCTGGTGATCCAAATTCTATCAAAGGTCATAATGCAAGAGGTGTTTTTTGGACAAAACCTGATTCATCAGGGAAAGAAGTTTCAAGAGATGTAAATATTGATGAAGCTGCATATTCAGAATTTGTAGAAGACTTTAAGAATACTTATTTTAAAGAAGTCTTCGATGTACTTTCATCTAAATATAAATTAGGTAGAGTTAGGGTTTTGCTTAAACAACCAAGATCAACACTAAGTTGGCATAGAGATCCTGAACCAAGACTTCATATTCCAATCATAACTAATCCAGGCGCAATAATGGTAGTTGATAATGTTGCCAAACACTTACCAGCTGATGGATCTGTTTGGATTACAAACAACATTAAATACCATAACTTTTTTAATGGAGGAGAGGAAGATAGAATCCATTTAGTTGCATGTGTACTTGATCATAAATTTAATTAACTTGAAAAAGATATTTATTTCATCAGATCACGCAGGGTATAGATTAAAAGAATTAATTAAAGATCAACTAGATAAGCAAAAACTTGCGTATCATGATTTGGGCCCTAAAAACGATAATCGTGTTGATTATCCGGATTATGCTCATAAAGTTGCCAAAAAAGTTAAGATAAATAAAAACCATGTTGGTATATTAATTTGTGGATCAGGTATGGGTATGAATATTACTGCAAATAGGCATAAAAACATCCGTGCTGCTCAATGTTTTAATTTGAAATCAACCAAATTATCAAGATTGCATAACGATGCAAATATCATTACATTAGGTGCGAGGCTATTATCTAAAAATATTGCTTTAAAATGTGTAAGCATTTTTTTAAGCACTAAGTTTGAGGGTGGTAGACACTTAAAACGTATTAAGAAGATTTAATTATGTCTAGTGAAAATAAATATATCAATGATCAATACAAAAGTTTTTTTGAAGATTCTTTATCTAAAACTGATCCAGAATTGCATAAAGCAATAGGAGATGAATTAAAAAGACAGCAACAGCATATTGAATTAATTGCTTCAGAAAATATTGTATCACAAGCTGTACTTGAGGCCCAAGGATCAGTTTTAACGAATAAATATGCAGAAGGTTACCCTGGTAAAAGATATTATAATGGGTGTGAACATGTTGATGTTGCAGAAAACTTGGCCATTGAAAGACTTAAAAAATTATTTAATTGCAAGTTTGCTAACGCTCAACCTCATTCTGGTGCACAAGCAAATGGAGCTGTATTTTTAGCATTATTGAATCCTGGTGACACATTTCTAGGAATGAGTTTAAATTCTGGCGGTCATATTACTCATGGTTTAAAAATTTCAATGTCAGGTAAGTGGTTTAATGCAATTGGTTATGATGTTGATAAAAGAACCGAACTTATTGATTATGATGAGGTTGAAAAGCTTGCTTTAAAACACAATCCTAAACTTATAATTGCAGGTGGTAGTGCATACTCAAGAGTAATTGACTTTAAAAAATTTAGAAATATAGCTGATAAGATTGGTGCTTACTTAATGGTTGACATGGCACATTTTTCAGGATTAGTTGCTGGTAAAGGTTATCCCAATCCTTGTGACCATGCCCATGTTGTTACATCAACAACACATAAAGTTTTCAGAAGTGCAAGAGGTGGAATCATTTTAACTAACCACGAAGATTTAGCAAAAAAATTTAATACGGCTGTTTTTCCAGGTTATCAGGGTGGACCTTTAATGCACGTGATTGCTGCAAAAGCAGCTGGTTTTTTAGAAGCTTTAAAACCTGAATTCAAAGATTACATCAAATCAGTTTTGGCAAATGCTAAAATTTTATCAGAAACACTTAAAAATAATGGATTTAAAATTTATTCAGATGGTACAGACACCCACTTAATGTTGGTAGACCTAAGACCATTTAATGTAAAAGGTATTACTGCTGCTGAAAGTCTTTGTAATGCTAACATTACTTGTAATAAAAATGGAATACCTTTTGATAATGAAAAACCAATGATCACATCAGGTATAAGGCTTGGAACGCAAGCAGCCACAACAAGAGGTTTTGGTTTAAATGAATTTAAAAAAGTTGGTGATTTAATAACAAAAGTTATTAAAGGCTTATCAAAAAATCCAGAAGATAATAGTAAAATTGAAAAAGAAGTGAAAGATGAAGTAATAAGACTAACATCTTCTTTTCCAATATATAAAAATTTAAAGTAAATGATTTGTTCGATTTGTAAAAAAGGAGAAACATCAGTTGTAGACTCAAGACCCACAGAGGATGGCACTGCTATACGCAGAAGAAGACTATGTGTATGTGGGGCAAGGTTTACAACTTTTGAAAGAGTCCAGTTTAGAGAAATAATGGTTATTAAAAAGAATGGAAGAAAATCTTCTTTTGATAGAGATAAATTGTCTAAATCTATTTATATAGCACTTAAAAAAAGACCGATAGATACTGAAACAGCTGAAAAATTTATTAGTAAGATTTCAAGATCTCTTGAAGAATTAGGCCAGAGCGAAATATCAACAAACACAATTGGTACAATGGTTATGGAAGGATTAAAAGAACTTGACCCAGTTGCTTATGTAAGATTTGCATCAGTCTATAGAAATTTTAGAGAAGAAAAAGACTTTGTACAATTCGTGGACAAATTAGATGTCTACAAGAAAAGATAAATTTACAAAAAAAGATACTCAATATATGAGACTTGCTTTAAATTTAGCAAGAGCTCGACACGGCTTAACAGGTAAAAATCCATCAGTTGGCTGCATTATTGTTAAAAAAGATAAGATTATCTCAATTGGTCAGACTGGATTTGCTGGAAGACCTCACGCAGAACACAATGCAATTAAAAATTCAAATGAAAATCTAAAGGGTGCAAAAATGTATGTATCACTCGAACCATGCAGTCATTATGGCAAAACAACACCGTGTACAAAAAAAATAATTAAAAGTAAAATTAATGAAATTATCTATCCAATAGAAGATATTGACAAAAAGGTAAAAGGGAAAAGTTATAAAATTTTTAAATCAAAAAATATAATTGTTAAAAAGGGTTTACTAAAAAGTGAGGCTAACGATTTTTACTATCCTTATTTTTTTAATAGAAAAAAAAAAAGACCATTTGTTACTGGTAAAATCGCAATTTCAAAAAATAATTTAATTTACAGTCATGGTACAAAAAAAATAACAGATATTAACTCAGATAAATTAACTCATTTTTTGAGATACAAAAATGATTCTTTATTAATTTCTTATAAAACTTTAAATAAAGACAATCCAAGATTAAATTGCAGACTTAAAAATTTTTATAGATTTTCACCAAAAAGAATAATTTTAGATAATCACTTAAAGACTAAAACATCGTCATATATTTTTAAAACAAGCAATAAAAATAATACGATTATTTTTTATAAAAAAGCAAATAAGAAAAAAATATCAATATTTAAAAAAAAAGGTATCAATTTAGTAAAGTCAAATTTAATCAGAAATGAATATTTTGATATAAAATCAATCCTAAGAAAACTTTATGATTTAGGTTGTAGAAATTTATTAGTTGAAGGTGGCAATGATTTATCAAAAAATTTTTTAATAAATAAATTGTTTAATCAATTTTACTTATTTAAAAGTCAAAAAAATTTATCAAAATTTGTTTCTTATAAAGACTTTAATTCCTTTAAATATTTAAAGCAAAATTATAAAAATAGATCAAAAATTAATACAAAATTAGGTAAAGATCTAATAACACTCTATAAGAGATAGTATGTTTAATGGAATAATATTTAATCAGGGAATTATTACAAAAATTGTAAAAAGAAAAAAAGGTAGTAATATTTTTATTAAATCTGATTTAAAACTCAATAATAAAAACTTAGGGGTATCAGTTGCGTGTGACGGTGTTTGTTTGACATTAATTGATATCAAAAAAGATATATCTGAATTTTACCTATCTAATGAAACGATTAAAAGATCTAAATTCAAATTTCTTAAATTAAAAGATAAAGTCAACCTTGAATTACCTTTAAAATACGGACACAAAATTTCAGGACATATTTGTCAAGGACATGTTGATACAGTTGCTAAAATTTTAATTTTAAAAAAAATAGATAAATCACACCTATTTGAATTTGAAATTAATAAAAAAGAAAGAATTAATCTTATTGAAAAAGCTTCAATTAGTGTTAATGGCATTTCTTTAACAATTTCTAAAGTAACAAAAAAAGGTTTTCAAATTTGGGTCATTCCCCACACTTTTAAACAGACAAATTTAGCATCATTAAAAAAAAACGATCTAGTTAATATAGAGATAGATATCCTGTCTAAATACGTTAAAAATTATTTTAATGAAAAAAAATAATTTTACATCAATCGAAAAAATAATAAGTATAGCCAAAAAAGGGGGAATGTTCATTTTAGTTGATGATGAAAAAAGAGAAAATGAAGGTGATTTAATTATTTCATCTTCAGATGCTAATGCTAAATATATTAATTTTATGGCCAAGTATGGTCGTGGTTTAATTTGTTTAGCTTTAGACAGAATTCAAGCAAAAAGATTGAATTTGTCTTTAATGTCACCAATAAATCAATCAAGAAACAAAACAGCATTTACAATTTCAATTGAAGCTAAAAAAGGTATTACGACAGGAATATCTGCAAAAGATAGAGCTAAAACAATTAAAATTGCGTCAAAAAGAAATGTAAATAAAAAAGAAATAGTATCTCCAGGTCATATTTTTCCTATTATTGCCAAAGATGGAGGTGTTCTAGTCAGAGCGGGTCACACAGAAGCATCCGTCGATATTTCAAAACTAGCAAATAAGAATAATTCTGCAGTTATTTGTGAAATAATGAATGAAGATGGCACTATGTCAAAAGGTAAAGATTTATTTGATTTTGCAAAAAAACATAATCTTAAAATTGGTAAAATTGAAGACTTAATAGCATACCGTCTTAAAAAAGAAAAACTGATTAAATTAAAAAAACAATCAGACATTATAGTTAAAAATCAAAAATTTAAGATTAGAATATATGAAAATCTCTTAGATGGTTCTGAACATTTTGCTTTAATAAAAGGCAATATTAAAAAAGATATTACACCAAGAGTTAGAGTGATTTCTTCTAATGTAGTACAAAATTATCTAATTAATCAACAACTTCCAAATTCATTTAATAAAACTTTAAATTATTTCAAAAAATTTCATAATTGCGTTCTAGTTTTTATTAAAGATACAAATTTAAAATCAGTTACACAAACACTTAAGGACTATAAGAATAAAAGTTTTTACAAGAAAGGTAATGATAAACTCATAAGAAATTATGGTATTGGTGCTCAAATAATCAAGGATTTAAAGATCAAGGACATGATATTAATATCAAAATCTCCTAAAAAGGTTATTGGATTAGAGGGTTATGATATAAGAATTGTTAAACAGGAAATAATTTAATGAAAAAAAAAATTTTAATAGTTGTTGCTGACTACTATAAACAGATATCTAATGGTTTGCTTAAGAGCGCCATTGACTTAATTCCAAAATCTGCATCAATTAAGATAATTAAGGTACCTGGTGTTTTTGAAATACCAGTAACCATTTCAAAAAATTTAAATAAATATAATGCTTTTTTAGCACTTGGTTGTGTAATTAAGGGTCAAACACCGCACTTTGATTTCATATCACAAGCTTCAACGAACGCTATTATGAGAATGTCCACAAAAAGTAAAAAACCTATTGGAAATGGAATTATTACATGTTTGAACATGCCCCAAGCTGTTGCTAGAAAAAAAAAGGGCAGAGAAGCAGCGCAAGCAGTTTTATCTGTTCTTGCACAAAAATAATGAAAACTTTTTACAATCGAAACCAAAGTCCAAGAGTAATAATTATTCAAAAATTATATGGTAATTTTTTTAATGAAGATAAAAACTTAACATTTGCAAAACATAGATTCAAAAAATTTATAAAGGATGTTGTTTTAGGTACAATAGAACGGGATGAAGTCATTAATGAAGAAGTTAAAAATCATTTGAGTGAAGATCTGCAATTAACTAATTTAGATAAAGTTTTTCAAGTAATAATTAAATCTGCCATCTTTGAATTTTTATACAAGCCTAAAATTTCCACTAAGATTATTATTAAAGAATATCTCGATGCGTCAAATTTTTTTTTAGAAAATTCTCAGACAAAATATTTAAATGCAATATTAGATAAAATTGCTAAAAAAATAAGACCTACAAATGCATGAATTTGAATTAATAAAAAATTATTTTCAAAAACTTTCGATAAAATCACAAAGTTCATTAAAATTAAATGATGATGTATTTTTTGATAAGAAAAAAAATTTAGTTGTGTCGGTTGATACTTATATTCAGGGCAATCATTTTATTGATTTTAAAAAACCAGAACTTGTGATTAAAAAAATATTACGATCATCAATTTCAGATCTTATTTGCAAAGGAGTTCAACCAAAATATTATTTTATTGCTGGATCAGGAGATAAAAAAAGTTTTACCAAGTCAAATTTATCAAAAATAACTAAATCATTAAATGAAGAACAAAATAAATATAATATTATTTTAAGTGGTGGAGATACTGTTTATTCAAATAAATTAAGTTTTACTATTACATCAATTGGTTTTTCAAAAAATATCATTTATCGAAACAAAGCAAAAGTTAATGATGATATTTATGTTTCTGGAACTTTGGGAGATAGTTATTTAGGCTTACTTATTCTACAAAATAAAATTAAACTTAATAATTATCTAAATAAATATTTTACTACTCAATATTTTAAACCAAATATTAGATTAAAACTAGCTGATCAACTTATAAAATTTGCCAATACTTCAATTGATATTTCAGATGGACTTTTATCAGATCTTGATAAATTGATAAACAACCAAAAACTATCATATAAACTTAAACTCAATAATATTCCAATTTCAAACAATCTTAAAAAAGTTTTAAAACTAAAAAAATTTTCAAAAATTAACTTTATTTCTAGAGGAGATGACTACCAAATTATTTTTACAGCATCTAAAGCAAAAAGAGGAATCATTAAGAGAATTTCAAGACTGTTAGGCGTTAAAATTAGTAAAATTGGAATTATCCAAAACATATCATCAAAATCTTCAATTATTGATCATCGTAATCAAATAATAACCCTTAAAAATAAAGGTTATTTACATAAATTTTAGTAAGTTAAATATTGCCTTTTTTAGCTTTTTTTGTATTGTGCGGGCTTTATAACTATAAAATTTAACAACCAAACAACTTAAAGGCATTATGAACACATCAATAGAAACAGTCTTACTTTACACAATAGCAGCAGGATTTCTTTCAATAGTTTACGGTTATTTTACTGGTAAAAATATTCTCAATTCAAGTGCAGGTAATGCTAAAATGCAAGAAATTGCATCAGCAATTCAAATTGGAGCTAAGGCCTATTTAGCAAGACAATATAAAACGATAGGTGTAGTTGGTGTTGTTGTTTTAATCATTATAGGTTTTGTATTTAGCCCTTTAGTTGCTTTGGGTTATTTAATAGGTGCTGCTTTATCAGGTATAGCGGGTTATGTTGGTATGTTAGTTTCCGTTGAAGCTAATGTAAGAACTGCTGAGGCGTCTAAAAAAGGTTTAGCAAGTGGTCTTTCTGTTGCATTTAAATCAGGTGCTGTAACTGGAATGTTGGTTGCTGGTTTAGCTTTGTTAGCTATTGCAGTTTATTATTATTTTTTACTAAAATTTGGTGTTACTGAGAGAGAAATAGTTAATGCATTAGTGGCTCTTGGCTTTGGTGCTTCACTCATCTCTATTTTTGCTAGATTAGGTGGTGGAATTTTTACAAAAGGTGCTGACGTAGGTGCGGATCTGGTTGGAAAAGTTGAAGCTGGAATTCCAGAAGATGATCCTAGAAATCCAGCTGTAATTGCTGACAACGTTGGAGACAATGTTGGTGATTGTGCAGGTATGGCAGCTGACTTATTTGAAACTTATGCTGTTACTATTGTTGCAACAATGGTTTTGTCATCAATATTTTTTGTAGGTGATTTGAATATGATGATTTACCCTCTAACAATTGGTGGAGCATGCATCTTAACATCAATATTTGGGACTTTCTTTGTTAAACTTGGAAAAAGTAAAAATGTAATGAATGCATTATATAAAGGATTTGTTGTTTCTGCTGTTGCTTCATTAATTATATTATATCCAGTTACAGATTATGTAATTGGTTTTGAAAGCCAATATACAGTCAATAATAAAAATTTTAACGGTATGAATTTATATATATGTGGTGTGATTGGATTAGTTATCACTGGATTATTAATTTGGATTACTGAGTATTATACAGGAACAGAATATAGACCAGTAAGAAGTATAGCTAAATCGTCAACAACTGGACATGGTACAAATGTTATTCAAGGATTAGCTGTTTCTATGGAGGCAACAGCTGTGCCAGCGTTAATTATTGTTGCAGGAATACTAGCTACAAATTCTATCGCAGGTCTTTATGGAATTGCAATTGCTGTAACAACGATGTTAGCTCTTGCTGGAATGGTTGTAGCTCTTGATGCTTATGGGCCGGTGACAGATAATGCTGGTGGAATAGCTGAAATGTCTAAGTTGCCTAATAGTGTTAGAAAAACTACTGATGCACTTGATGCAGTTGGTAACACAACGAAAGCTGTAACTAAAGGTTACGCAATTGGTTCTGCTGGTTTAGGAGCATTAGTTTTGTTTGCAGCATATGTTGAAGATATTAAACATTTTTCTGGTGTTGCAGGATCTAAATTAGAAGGGATAGCTGTGACTTTTGATTTATCAAATCCTTATGTAGTAGTTGGTTTATTAATTGGTGGAATGCTTCCATATTTATTTGGATCAATGGGAATGCAAGCTGTAGGAAGAGCTGGTGGAGCTGTTGTAGTTGAAGTAAGAAGACAATTTAAAAAATTTCCAGGTATTATGAAGCGTAAACAAAAACCTGATTATGCCAAGCTTGTTGACTTATTAACAGTAGCCGCAATAAGAGAAATGATAATACCATCTTTATTACCGGTATTGTCTCCAATTATTTTATACTTTGTGATTTTATCAATAGGCGGTCAAGTTGCTGCTTTAGCTTCAGTTGGAGCAATGTTACTAGGTGTAATAATTACTGGTCTTTTTGTAGCAGTTTCAATGACAGCTGGTGGCGGAGCTTGGGATAATGCTAAAAAATATATTGAAGATGGCAATCATGGTGGAAAAGGTTCTGAGGCTCATAAAGCTGCTGTAACAGGAGACACTGTTGGAGATCCATACAAAGATACAGCTGGCCCAGCAGTTAATCCAATGATTAAAATTACAAACATTGTAGCTTTATTATTGTTAGCCGTTATTGCTGGTTAATTTTTTTGATCCTTTAGGAATTAAATATTACCTTGCTTTTTTTACACCTAAAGGATCATTAATTTTTTGTCTTAAACTAGATAAAAATGTATTAATAAAAGTATCTTTTTTATTAAGAACACTTGTTGTATTAGTTGAAATTTTTAAGTAATTCATGTCATCTTTTGTAAAAAAATCTTTTTTAACCAACATTCCTTTATCATCAAATTCTAGAATCAAAACATCATTTAATAATAATTTTCTTTTACCTAAAGTCTTAATTTCACTTGAAGTCATTTTTCTTTCTATATAAATCCACACCTCATTATCAAAAGTACTTTTTGTTGATGGTATTCCAAATTGTGCTATTACGTCATTACTATTTGTAATTGAAAGTTTCAATTTATCATTTTTTTTTTTAAGATTGTGTACACCGTGGTGTTTTACAACTTTATTTAGTGTACAATTAGATATAAGAATAAATATAATAAATAATTTAATAAAATTAATGAACATAAGCTATCTTAATATTTATAATAATTTAGTCAATTTAACTAGAAATAAAAAATTATACAAAGATTTTAAATATCAAGATACATTTTCTGATAGATTAAATTTTTTTCTACTGCATTTTGCCTTTTTTTTAAAAGTGTATAAAAAAGATAATAATAAAGAACTTTTACAAGAAATTTATGATTATATTTTTAGACAAGTAGAACTAAGTATCAGAGAAATAGGTTATGGAGATCAGTCAATTAACAAAAAAATGAAAGATTACTTAAATCTATTTTATGCTATGATTGATAAGATTGATAATTGGGATAATTTAGAATTTAATGCTAAAAAAGATATACTTATAATTTTTTTAGATAAATCAATAAATACTGAAAATTTAGTAGGTTATTTTGAAAAATATAAGGAAAAATTAACAAATAATACTTTAAATTCTTTTATAAAAGGTGTAATTAACCTTTAATTTTATTATGGCTGTACCAAAACGTAAACAATCCCCGTCAAGAACTGGAATGAGAAGATCCCAGAATATGAAATTTTCGTCAAAAAATATTGTTGAGGATAAAAAATCTGGTGAATACCGGCTACCTCATCATTTGGATTTAAAAACTGGTATGTACAGAGGTAGACAGATTTTAGATCCTAAGGAATAACAAAACCAATTTAATAAATGAATGATATAATCAAAATTGCAGTTGATGCAATGGGAGGTGATGGTTCTCCCAAAAAAGTTATTGATGGAATTACTCATCATTATCAAAAAAATAAAAATACTTTTTATCAAATTTTTGGTGATAAAAATAAAATTCTAACTCACATTAATAAAAAATTACCTCACACAGTATATAATATAGTACATACATTAGACTTGGTAAAAGGTACTGACAGTCCATTGGAAGGAGCCAAGAGAGGTAAAAATACTAGTATGTGGCTAGCAATAAACAGTGTTAAAGAAAAAAAATCAGATATAGTTATTTCTGCTGGTAACACAGGAGCCTTATTAGTCATTTCAAAGCTAAATCTTAAAATGATAGAAAATATCGACAAACCGGCTTTGTCTGCATTATGGCCAAACAAAAAAGGGATGAGTGTTGTTTTAGATTTAGGAGCAAATATTGAATGTAACCCAAAAAACTTAATTGATTTTTCAATAATGGGATCTTCACTGTTTAAAGCTCTTTATCCTGAAGATAAAGCCAAAGTTGCTTTATTGAATATTGGTTCTGAGGAAATAAAAGGTAATGAAACTATAAAAGAAACGTATCAACAATTAAACAAAGAAAAAAATATTGATTTTGAATTTAAAGGATACATTGAAGGTAACCAGTTAATGAACGGTGATGTAAACGTTATTGTTGCTGATGGGTTTACTGGAAATGTTGCTTTAAAAACTGCTGAGGGAACAGCAAATTTCATTACAAGTGAACTTAAAAAAACGATTACAGGAAATTTAATCGGCAAAATTTCATCTCTTTTAAATATTAGAAATTTAAAAAAATTCAAAGCAAGATTAGATCCTCGATTATATAACGGAGCTATATTTATTGGCTTAGACTCACCCGTAATTAAAAGCCATGGAGGAACAGATTATATTGGATTTTCAAACTCTTTAAGTGTTTGTACTAGAATTGTAAGTGGTAATTTGATAAAAAAAATTAGAGATAATATTTAGTAATGTTAAGAACAAACTTAAAAAAAAAAGATTTAATAAATTCAATCTATATGCAGATTGGTTTTTCAAAAATTATTTCTGAAAATTTATTAGATGATCTATTGTCTACAATTATTGAAAATTTAAAAGATGAAAAAAAATTAAAATTATCAAAATTTGGCACATTTTCTATTCGTTCAAAAAAAAGTAGAATTGGAAGAAATCCGAAAACTAATGAAGAAAAAACAATATCTAATAGAGATGTTGTTCTATTTAAAGCTTCTAAAGAATTTAAAGATTTAGTAAATTCAAAGAATGATTTATAAAAGTATTAAAGCTTATAAATCTATTGGTGAAGTTGCTAAAATTCTTAATCTTGTTAACAAAAAAAAAGGTACTTTGAACACACATACGATTAGATTTTGGGAAAAAGAATTTAAACAAGTTAAACCAAAAATTTTAAATGGTAATAGGCGCTACTATAATAGTGAGACAATAGAAATTTTAAAAAAAGTTAAATATTTGCTAAAAGAACAGGGAATGACAATTAAAGGTGTTAAAAAAGTTCTTAATTCTGATAGATCTTTAAAACTTGACGAATTATCAAATAATTCTATAAATGTTGATAATAATATTATAAATAAACTAAAAAAAATTTCTAATATATTAAAAAAAATTAAAGAATTAAAATAATATGGCCAAAAAAACTCATGTTAAAGTCAGATTAGTTCCTGAAGCTAAACCTGATAGTCCTTTTTTTTATTATGTAAAAAAACCTGCGGGCGGTGAAAAAGCTAAAGTTAAGTTATCAGCTAAAAAATATAATCCTTCAACAAGAAAACATGAAATGTTTGTTGAAAAGAAATTGCCCCCACATAGCAAGTAAAATTATTTTTTTTTAAAATTTCTTTTTTCGTAATCTATAAAAGACCAAATCATATTTTTCCAAATTCGGTTGGTTATTTTTTGATCTATCTTTAGTTTAAGAGATTTGTCTTTTATTTTATTTAGAATAAATTTAATTCTTTTTTTATCAACAATTTCTTTTTTATAAATTTTTACTTTTAATACATCGTTAACTAAATTTGATCTTTTTTTAATCAGTTTTAGTAAATTATTATCAAGTTTATCAAGTTTTAATCTTAACTTATCTAATTTTTTTTTATTTAAAGGCGACATTTATATATGTTTGGTTATTAAGAAGATTATTATAAGTATAAACTATGTTTGTAAATAGAGACAATTACTTAAAATATTTAAAGATATGGTTAATAACATTATTTTTTTTAATAGTATCTATGGTAGCAGTAGGTGGGCTAACTAGATTAACTGATTCTGGTTTATCAATTACAGCTTGGGAATTATTTTCAGGTATTTTACCACCCCTTAATAATGTTGAATGGAATGATTATTTTTCTGAATATAAAAAGATTCCTGAATATCAAAATATCAATTATGGCATGTCATTAAATGAGTTTAAAACTATTTTTTATTGGGAATATGCTCATAGATTATTAGCTAGAATAGTCGGTTTGTTTTCTATAATTCCTTTACTTTTTTTTAGTTTTAAATTTAAAGAAAATCAAAATCATTTAAAAAAATATTATATTTTTTTTATATTAATATGTTTTCAGGGATTTTTAGGTTGGTATATGGTTTCAAGTGGCTTAGTCATAAATAATGATGTAAGTCATTTCAGACTAGCTATTCACTTAAGTTTAGCTTTATTTTTAATATGTTTAATTTTTTGGAGTTTTTTAGATATTATTCATATTAACAAATATAAAAAGAAATACTCAGAATTATTTCTAATATTAATTCTATTTATAATAATTTTACAAATCATATTGGGAGCTTTTTTATCAGGCATGGACGGAGGACTAATATACAATTCTTGGCCATTAATGAATGATAAATTTTACCCTAATGATGTGTCAATTATGGATTATTTTACGTATGAGGTATTTAACAATCCATCAATAATTCAGTTTTTTCACAGAACAACCGCTTACGTGCTTATATTTTTAACAATTTTTTTAAATTATTTATTTTTTAAACACAAATTAGATTTCACAGATATTCTTATATTTGATTTCTTTTTATTACTTCAAATAATACTAGGAATTATAACATTAATATCTGGTGCAGAGATTCGTTATGCATCACTACACCAACTTGGATCTATATTGGTATTATGTTCGTATAGTTTAATTTTATATAAAAATACTAACTAACAGCTTTTAGATTACCTTTAGAAGATCTATTTAACGCTTGATCCAAGTCATCAATAATGTCGTCAATATGTTCTAAACCAATACATAATCTAACATAACCAGGAGTAACACCAGCAGAACTTAATTCATCTTCAGTAAGCTGACTGTGTGTAGTTGTAGCGGGATGAATTGCTAAACTTCTTGCATCACCAATATTCGCCACATGATAAAACATTTTTAAAGCTTCTATAAATCTTTTTCCAGCTTCAATGCCTCCAGCCAATTCGATACCAATTAATGCACCATTTCCTCCTCTAAGATATTTCTTAGCTCGACTATTTATCTCATCATTATGTTCGGTGGCATAAATAACTTTCTCTACAGCTTTATGTTTTTTTAAAAAATCAACAACTTTAGAAGCATTTTCACAATGTTGTTTCATTCTCAAAGCCACAGTTTCTAAGCCTTGTATAACACCAAAAGCATTATCGGGTGATAAAGCAGACCCAAGATCTCTCAATAAAGTCACTCTAGCTCTTATAGCAAATGAAACATTTGCGCCTGTTAATTCTGGTACAGCTTTGCCCCAAATCACACCACCATAACTTGCATCTGGTTCGTTAAAAAGAGGTTGTCTTTTTGGATCTAATGTCCAATCAAAATTACCTCCATCAACCAAAGCACCCCCAACAACTGTTCCATGACCAGCTATATATTTAGTTAGTGAGTATACAACAACAGCAGCGCCGTGCTCCAATGGTTTACAAATTACTGGTGCTGCGGTGTTATCTACTATTAATGGTATATTGTATTTTTTCCCAATATCTGAAACTTCTTTGATAGGAAATACTCTAAGATATGGATTCGGCAAAGTTTCTCCATAAAAAGCTCTTGTTTTATCATCCACTGCTTTTTCAAAGTTTTTTGGATCAGCAGGATCAGCATATCTTACTTCAATACCAAGTTTACTTAATGTGTGTGTAAACAAGGATACAGTTCCACCATAAAGATCAGTCGAGCTAACTATATTATCACCAGCTTGAGCTACGTTTAAAATTGCAAAAGTTGATGCAGTTTGACCAGATGCGACTGTTAGGCTAGCTAAACCACCATCTAGAGCAGCAAGCCTTTTTTCCAGTACATCATTTGTTGGATTCATGATTCTTGTGTAGATGTTACCAAACTCTTTTAAAGCAAATAGATTGGCAGCATGTTCTGTACTATTAAATTGATATGATGTTGTTCTATAAATTGGAACTGCTACAGCATTAGTTGCAGGATCACTTCTATAGTCACCACCATGGATTGCGATAGTTTCTGGGTT
>CALSWN010000015.1 GCA_943841085.1 uncultured Candidatus Pelagibacter sp.
ATTATAAGCTTTTTCAAAAAAAATGGATTTTCAATTGCACTTGGAATTTTAAGTTTTGTTTTTTTATTTAAAATTGGTGAAGCTTTTCTTGGACGAATGTCTATTGTTTTTTATAAAGAAATAGGTTTTTCTAAAGGTGATATTGCAATTTATTCAAAAACTCTAGGATGGATAACTACTGTTATATTTACATTATTAGGTGGCCTTTTTGTAATCAGATCAGGAGTTTTAAAAGCTATGTTTCTTGCAGGAATTCTAATGGCAGCAACAAACTTATTATTCACTCTATTGGCGTGGAGTGATAAATCTGAGCTATTATTTGCAGTAGCAGTCATATTTGATGACATCGCAGCTGCCTTTGCAACAGTCGCTTTTGTAGCTTTCATTTCCTTGCTAGTCGATAGAACTTATACAGCAACTCAATATGCGCTGCTTGCTTCAATAGGTACCGCTGGAAGAACTACACTTGCTTCTTCATCTGGAGCTTTAGTTGATTGGTTAAATGGAGATTGGGGCATATTTTTTATCCTAACAGCTATTATGGTAACACCATCTTTAATTTGTTTATGGTTTATTAAAGATAAATTAAAACTACATGAGAAATAGTTATTTTTATAAAAAATCATTTTCAAATATTTATAAAAATCCTTCTAGAAATTCAGAAGTTACATCACAAATTTTATATGGAGAAAAATTTAATATTTTATCAAAGAATAAAAATTGGTTAAAAGTAAGAACATCATTTGATAACTATATTGGCTATATAAAAGCTACGGATTATACAAATAATTATAAACCAACTCATAAAATATTTATATTAAAATCTAGTATTTTTAATAAGCAAAGTGAAAAAACAAAATATTTTTTACCATTTGCATCAAAAATTTCAATAATTCGAGAAAATAAAAGATTTGTAGAGTTTGAAAAAAATAAATGGATTAAAAAATCTGATATCAAAAAAATTGATCATATTGAAAATAATTATTTAAAAATATTAAAACTATTTTTAAAAACTAGATATCTTTGGGGTGGTAAAACTTATGCAGGAATAGATTGTTCTGCTATTTTACAACTAATTTATTATTATAATAATAAATTTTATCCAAGAGATACAAAAGATCAGATAAAATATTCAATAAAAAATTCTAAAAATAATAATTTTAAAAAAGGAGATGTTATATTTTGGAAAGGTCATGTTGCTGTTTGTATTAATTCCAAAAAGTTAATTCACGCATATGGTCCTGAAAAAAAGGTTCTGATAATGCTTATAAAAAAAACGATAGATAGAATTGAAAAAACAACAAAACTAATTGTAAAAAAAGTATCTTTAATAAAATATTAACGCCTGCCAAAGTCCGGCTTGTTAATATCTTGTTTTAATTTAATTATTTTTTTTCTTACTTGCTTGGTTTCAATTAACTTCTTAATAATAGATTTATTGTTTTTAAATTGAATATCTCTTTTGAAAGAATGTAAATTTTTAATAAATAAATCAATAGCTTTTAAAATATTTTTCTTATTATTAAAAAAAACGTCTCTCCACATTATTTCATTAGATGCAGCAATTCTTGAGAAGTCTCTCAGTCCTCCTGCACTGAACTTGATTAAATCATATCTTTTTTGTTTTTCGAAGTCTGTCGCTGTTTTAACTAAGTTATATGCAATCAAGTGTGGTAAATGACTTGTCATAGAAAAGATTGTGTCATGCTTTTTTGAGTCCATAATTGCGACTCTAGAACCAATTTTTTTCCAAAATTTGCTAAGTGTTTTTAAATGTTTTTTTTTTGTATTTTTTTCTTTTATTAATATGCACCATTTATTATAAAATAAGTTTTTTTCACCATGTTCAGGGCCGCTAACTTCCGATCCTGCAATAGGATGGCTGGATGTCCAAAAAATTCCTTTTTTTAATTTTTTTTTAATAAGCTCCAAAGATTTTTCTTTGGATGAGCCAACATCAGTAATGATAGTTTTGGGCAAAAGATATTTATTTATTTTTAAAATTATTTTTTCATATTCTCCTAAAGGAGTGCAAAATATTAATAGGTCTAAGTTTGGGATAATCTTTTTAAAATCATTTGTAATTTCACATGGTAATTTTAATTTTCTAATTTTAGAAATATTTAATTTAGATTTTTCATAAATAAATATTTTTTTAGCAATTTTTTTATTATCAATTGCTCTTAATAATGATGAACCAATTAACCCGCAGCCTATTATTAAAACATTTTTCATAATTATTTAAATATATTCTTGATTGTTTCTATAAGTTTTTTATTCTCTTTTTTAGATCCGATGGTCAGCCTCAAATTATTTTTTATATTATACCCATTTTCTGTGGATCTTAATATGATTCCTTTTGATTTTAGTTTATTGAACACATAGTTAGCTGAATATTTACATTTATCAAAATTTAATAATAAAAAATTTGTAGTAACTTCATTTGAATAAATGTTTATTTTTTCTAGTATGTTTTTAATCTTATTTGCTTCTATAAAATTATGTTTCACCGATCTATTAATAAAATTTTTATCTTTTAAAGCTTCTCTTGCAGCAGTCTGAGCCAATTGATTGACATTAAATGGTGGTTTAATCAAATTCATTGCCTTAATAATCTTCCTTGATGCATGTCCCCAACCGATTCTTAAAGAGGCTAATCCATAAATTTTAGAAAAAGTTCTTATTATTACTACATTATCATTATTCTTAAATAAATCTAAACCTGGTTTATAATCTTTATTTTTCATATATTCAAAATATGCATCATCCAAAACTAATAAAATATTTTTTTTTAATTTTTTTCTTAATTCTATTAGTTCTAATTTATTTAAATAAGTGCCTGTTGGATTATTAGGATTAGCAATAAAAACTATCTTTGTTTTTTTCGTAACTTTTTTAATTATCTCTGATACCGAAACTTTAAAATTTTTTTCTTTTGAAAAGATTACTCTTGCACCAACTATTTTTGCATAAATTCTGTACATTAAAAAACTATATTGAGGGACAATCACTTCATCTGATGGCTTTAGGTATAGTTGACAAATCATTTGAATAATTTCGTCAGATCCTGCTCCACAAATTATCTTATTAAAATCACAATTAAATTTTTTTGAGATTTCTTTTCTTAATATTCTTGATTTACTATCTGGGTATTTCGATAAAATTAAATTTTTATTAGTTAAAATTTTCATCACTTTTGGGCTGACTCCTAATGCTGACTCATTTGCAGATAATTTGATAATATTTTTAATTTTACCTATATTTGATTTACCTGGTTTATAGGCCTCTATTTTAAAATTTTTGAACTTTGGAACAGTCATTGTAGGTATCTTATAAATAAAATATTAAACTTTTACATAAAATAACTCATTTTTATAAAAATTTGACATAAGAAATACTATCTAGTACATAAAATATGCGCTGATTTAACTGAATTGCGAGCGCTTAAAAAAAACTGCTAAAAACGTTTTTTCTCTCACAATTCACTTTCAGCCAACATTTATGAATAAAGATTTGAATATTAAAAGTTTAATAATTGATAGGCCATTAAAGCTAGATTGTGGACAGACTATTAATAACTTCCCTTTAGCTTATGAAACATACGGTTCTCTTAATAAAAAAAAAGACAATGCTATTTTAGTGTTTCATGCTTTAACTGGTGATCAGTTTGTATCTGGTATAAATCCAGTTACTAAAAAAGAAGGTTGGTGGTCTTATGCTGTTGGTGCTGGCAAAGCTATAGATACTGACAAATATTTTGTAATTTGTTCCAACGTAATTAGTGGATGTTTAGGCTCTTTTGGCCCTAGCAATATCAACGCTAAAACTAACAAAATTTATGGAACCACCTTTCCCATTATTACAATAAATGACATGGTGAATGCTCAGTATAATCTTTTAGATTTTTTTAAAATAGAAAAATTATTTGCGGTAATGGGTGGATCTATGGGTGGTATGCAAGTTCTTCAATTTGTAAGTAATTTTCCGAACAAAGCAAAAATAGCGGTTCCAATTGCCTGTACCTCAAGTCATTCTGCACAAAATATTGCCTTTAATGAACTAGGTAGACAGTCAATAATGGCAGACACAAATTGGGTGAATGGAGACTATGCAAATCAAAATAAAAATCCCGATAAAGGGTTATCAGTTGCAAGAATGGCAGCTCATATAACATATTTATCTAAAAATGGTTTACAAGAAAAATTTGGAAGGAAATTGCAAGAAAGAGATGATTTAAGATTTAGTTTTGATGCTGATTTCCAAATAGAAAGTTATTTAAGACATCAAGGAAGTGTATTTGTAGACAGGTTCGATGCAAATAGTTACTTATATATTACAAGAGCCATGGATTATTTTGATTTAACAAAGAAATATGACGGAAATTTATCAAAAGCTTTTGAAAATACTAAAACTAAATTTCTTGTTATATCATTCACTTCAGACTGGCTTTACCCAACGTCTGAAAATAAGGAAATTGTTATAGCTTTAAATGCAATAGGTGCTGATGTTGCTTTTGTTGAGATTGAGTCTGATAAAGGACACGATTCATTTCTTCTCGATGTTCCTCAATTTTTAAATACATTAAAAAATTATGTTAATAACTCCTATCTAAAAACTAACGATGAAACAAGAGTTTAAAATAATTTCAGATTTTATTATTCCAAATACAAGAGTTTTGGATGTTGGTTGTGGGGATGGAACATTGATGCAAATTTTACAAAACACTAGAAAGATAGATATAAGAGGAATTGAAATTTCTAAGGAAAATTCACAAAAATGTGTTGGCAAAGGTCTCACTGTGATTGAAGGAGATGCTGAAAAAGATCTATCTCAATTTCCAGATAGCTCTTTTGATTTTGTAATATTAAGCCAAACACTTCAAGCTTTTCTAAACCCTGAAAAAGTTATTCAAGAACTATTACGAATAGGTAAAAAAGCTATTGTTACAGTGCCAAATTTTGGGTTCTGGAAAGTAAGACTTCACCTATTAGCAAAAGGAACGATGCCAATTACAAAAAATCTACCTGATGAATGGTATAACACTCCTAATTTACACATGTGTACAATCAAAGATTTTTATAAATTCTGTAATGATAGAGATATTAAGTTAGATAAAGCGTTGGCTCTTCACAATGAAAAAACTGCCTCTATAAACCAAAATAATCTAAGTATAAAAAACTTATCAGCCGAGTTAGGTATTTTTTTAATTGAAAAATAAATGAAAATTAAAATAATATCGTGCCTGAAAGATAATTATTCTTATTTAATAATTGATGAAGAAAGTAATATTGCTTGTGTTATTGATCCAAGTGAAGCTGACCCTATAATCAAGTATATAGAAAAAACACAAATAAAATTAAAATTTATATTAAATACCCATCATCATTATGATCATGTAGGAGGAAATCTAAAATTAAAAGAAAAATACGGCGCAAGTATTGTTGGATACAAAGGAGACAAGGAAAGAATTCCAGGAATAGATATACTGGTAGATGATCAAGAAATCTGGATACATAAAAACTTTGAAGCAAAAATAATTCATATTCCAGGACATACTCTTGGTCATATATGTTTCTATTTTCATAAAAATAATTCCGTTTTTACTGGAGATACACTTTTTTCTTTAGGTTGTGGAAGAATATTTGAGGGCACCTACAAACAAATGTTTGACTCATTAATGAAACTAAAAAAATTACCAATAAATACAAAAGTTTTTTGTGGACATGAATATACACTTCAAAACTCAAAGTTTTGCACAGTGCATGATAAAAATAATACCAATCTTAAAAATAAGATAAGTGATATTAAAATAAAATTAAATGCTGAGCTGCCAACTATTCCATCTACCATTAAAGATGAATTAGAATGCAATATTTTTATTAGAACAAATAATTTAGAAACTTTCTCAAAATTGAGGGATTTAAAGGATAATTTCTAACTTATTCGGACTTGACTATGATAAGCTCGCGACTATATTGCAGTTTATAAAATTTAAATTAAACAATGTCATACGCAATCATACTAACAGGTGGAAAACAGTACAAAGTAAAAGCTGGAGAAATCCTAAAAATTGAAAGATTAGGGGACACTAAGCTTGAAACTAAAATTGAATTTAAGGAAATCTTAGCCTACGGAGATGATAAAACTATTGAAGTTGGCTCGCCAACTATTGGAGGAGCAAAAGTTGAGGCAGAACTTGTTGAAAATGGAAAAAACAGAACAATACTGATTTTCAAAAAAAGAAGAAGACAAAACTCAAGAAGAAAAAATGGTCATAGACAACAATATTCATTAATTAGAATAAATAAGATCTTTTCTAAAGATGGTAAAGTTCTGTCAGAAGCAGAAAAAATCATTAAACCAGCTAAAAAAACTGATAAAGTAAAAGTTGTAGCTGAAACAAAAATTGCAACTAAAAAAAAAGAAGTTAAAGTAGCTTCAAAAAAAAAAGAAACTAAGGTAGTAAATAAATAAACTAGATAAATTATGGCGACAAAAAAAGCAGGTGGCTCATCAAGAAACGGACGAGATAGTGCAGGTCGTAGACTTGGTGTTAAAAAATACGGCGGTGAAGTAGTAATTCCTGGAAATATAATTGTTAGGCAAAGAGGAACAAAAATTTTTCCTGGTGAAAATGTGGGTATGGGAAAAGACCATTCAATTTTTTCAGTAATTGAAGGAAAAGTAGTATTTAAAAAGGGCAAATCAGACAGAACATTCGTTTCAGTAAAGCCCAATTAGTAGTACAACTAAAAAATAAGAGTTGTATTATG
Source organism: uncultured Candidatus Pelagibacter sp. (assembly GCA_943841085.1). Lineage (GTDB taxonomy): Bacteria > Pseudomonadota > Alphaproteobacteria > Pelagibacterales > Pelagibacteraceae > Pelagibacter. The sequence continues at coordinate 6,774 of CALSWN010000015.1, forward strand.
AAGTTTCTTGATCAAGTAAAAATTTACGTAAAAGCTGGCAATGGTGGACACGGTTCTCCAAGCTTCCGCCGAGAAAAATTTATTGAGTATGGCGGTCCTGATGGTGGAGATGGAGGTAGAGGAGGTTCTATAATTTTAAGATCTGAAAGAAATTTAAATACTCTTATTGATTACAGGTTTCAACAACATCATAAAGGTAAGCGAGGAGAAAATGGTTCTGGTCAAAATCGTACAGGTCGTGGAGGAGATGATTTATTTTTAAAAGTTCCAATAGGTACACAAGTTTTTGAAGAAGATAATAAAACTTTAATTTTTGATTTTAAAAAAAAAGGTGAAGAATTTGTTGTTGCCAAAGGTGGAAAGGGTGGGCTTGGAAATACAAGATTTAAAAGTTCTACTAACAGGTCTCCAAAAAAATTTACAAAAGGTGCGATTGGAGAAGAATATGTGATTTGGCTTCAGTTAAAGACAATAGCTGATGTTGGAATTGTTGGATTACCCAACGCAGGTAAATCAAGTTTATTAGCAGCTATTACAAATGCTACACCTAAAATAGCAAATTATAAATTTACAACTTTAAATCCAAACCTAGGCGTTGCAATTTATGATGACAAAGAAATAACTTTAGCAGATATTCCAGGATTAGTTGAGGGCGCGCATGAAGGTGTCGGTCTTGGAATCCAATTTCTAAAACATGTAGAAAGATGCAAAACATTAGTGCATTTAATAGATATTACTGCAGAAAATATTGAAAATACCTATCAACAAGTTAAAAATGAGCTTGCTAGCTACAGTAAAGAGATTCTTAAAAAAAAAGAAATAATTGTATTAAATAAAACAGATTTATTAGATAAAAAAAAAATAGAAGAAATTGTGAATAATTTTTCTAAAGATAAAAACTCTGAAGTAGCAACTCTTTCAACGCTTGATAAAGAATCTATATCAAAAATAAAATCTAAATTACTTTCATATGTATCTTAAGGACTCTAAAATAATTGTAATTAAAATTGGTTCTTCTTTATTAATAGATAAAAAAAAAAAAATTAGAAAAACTTGGCTTTCTGAATTTGCTAAAGATATTAGCGAATTAATAAAAAAAAATAAAAAGATTATTATTGTAAGTTCTGGTGCTATTGCAATGGGATGTAAAAAACTTAATTTAAATAAAAAAAATATCAAAATTGATAAAAGTCAAGCTATAGCATCGATCGGACAAATTGAACTTATGAATTTATTTTCTGATACGTTTGTAAAACAAAAAGTTAATATATCTCAAATTTTACTTACATTAGAGGATACTGAACAAAGAAGAAGAGCTTTAAACGCAAAAAGAACATTTGATAATTTATTCCAATTAGGCTTTGTACCTGTTGTTAATGAAAATGATACAATAGCAACTACGGAAATTAAATATGGTGATAATGATAGACTAGCTTCTAGAGTGGCACAAATATCTGGAGCAGACTCACTAATACTTCTTTCTGATGTAAATGGTCTTTATACACAAAATCCAAAAATCTATAAAAATACAAAACTTTTAAAAGAAATAAAAAATATTAATAAAGATATAGAAAAAATTGCAACTAAAAGTATTAGCGAGCATGGAACGGGTGGAATGAAAACTAAAATTGATGCAGCAAAAATTTGCCAACTATCAGGATGTCAAATGGCAATAGCTAACGGCTTATTAATGAGACCTATAAAAAAAATAATTAAAAATAATAACTGTACTTGGTTTTTACCTAAAATATCAAAATTAGATGCCAGAAAAAAATGGATTATCAGTTCTATCTCACCTAAAGGAGAAATTGTTGTTGATGATGGTGCCACACAAGCACTCTCTAATGGAAAAAGTCTATTAGCAGCTGGAATTACAAAAGTGTCTGGTAAGTTTAAAAAAGGTGATCACATAAAGGTTTTGAATAAAAAAAATTCTGAATGTGCTAGGGGTTTAAGCTCATTTTCTTCTGATGAAATATTAAGAATTATGGGCCACCATTCTAAAGAAATTGAAAAGATATTAGGGTATGTTTCAAAATCTGTAGTTATACATAAAGATGATATGGTAGAAATATAATATGAGTCGATACATGAATTTAATTGGTCAAAATGCTAAGAAAGCATTACTTGAAAAAATTAATACTAAAGTTAAAAATAAAATTCTAAAAAGATATGCTTCATTATTAGATAAAGAAAAAAACTCTATATTTGTAGAAAATACAAAGGATATTAAATTTGCTTTAAAAAAAGGACTCAAAAAAAATTTAATTAATAGACTCGCCATTAATCATAATAAATTATGTGATATAAAAGACTCTATAAGTAAAATCATAAAACTAAAAGATCCTATAGATAATATTCTTGAAAAATGGAATAGATCCAATGGATTAACGATTAAAAGAGTATCTATCCCTATTGGAGTTATTGGTGTTATATATGAAAGTAGACCAAATGTAACTTCAGATGTTGCTAGTTTATGTTTTAAATCAGGAAATGCCGTAATTTTAAAAGGAGGTTCTGAAGCAATAAACACTAATAAAATTTTAGTAAAATTATTTCAAAAAGCTCTCATAGAAAATAAGATAAATAAAAACTTTATTCAGTTTATAGATTCTAAAAATAGAAAAATGGTAGATTATATGCTTTCAAAAATGGAAGATTATATTGATGTGATTGTACCTCGCGGTGGAAAAAATTTAGTAAAAAGAGTTCAGAAGTTTTCAGCTGTACCTATCATTGGGCATTTAGAAGGTCTATGCCACACCTTTGTTGATAAAGATGCAGAATTAAAAATGGCTATAGATATCATCTATAATGCTAAATTAAGAAATACTAGTATTTGTGGTGCAACTGAAACTATTTTGCTTCATAAAAACATTGTCAAAAAATTTTGTAATCCTATTTTAAAAAAACTAGAAGAAAATGACTGTAAGATATATGGAGATTATTTTTTAAGTAAACACTATAAGGGAAAAATTTCTGCTGCAAAAGAAAAAGACTGGTCTACAGAATACTTGGCACCTAAGGTATCTGTAAAGACTGTAAAAAATTGTGAAGAAGCAATTAAACATATTAACAAATATGGCACTATGCACACTGACTCTATTATTACTAAAAATAAAAGAACTGCTAATAAATTTTTAAAAAATGTAAAAAGTTCAATAGCTATGCACAATACGTCAACACAGTTTGCTGATGGCGGAGAATTTGGATTTGGTGGTGAAGTTGGCATTTCAACAAACACCCTACCTCCTAGAGGGCCAGTAGGTTTGAATCAGCTTATTTCTTACAAATACGAAATTATTAGTAATGGTAAAACTAGAAAATAAATTGAAACCTAATAAAAAAAAAATTGGTATTCTAGGGGGAACGTTTGATCCTGCACATAAAGGACATTTAGAAATTTCAAAACAAGCTAAAAAAAGATTTGGACTAAAAAATATTGTTTGGGCAATTACAAAACAAAATCCATTTAAAAATCAAAGCAAATCAAATTTAAGAAGCCGAATGCAATTTGCAAAAAAAGTGATAGGAAAACATAATTATATTAAAGTAAAGTTTTATGAGGAAAAGATAAAGTCCAATAAAACAATTGATTTAATTAAACATTTAACCCAACAAAAACAAAATGAAATTTATTTTATCATGGGTGCTGATAATCTGATTAATTTTCACAAATGGTATAAATGGAAATCTATTATAAAAAGATGCAATATCTTGGTATTTGATCGGCAAGGATATAAGACTAAGTCATTAAAATCAGTCACCTTTAATAGCACCAGTAACAAAAACTTAACTTTTATAAACTTTAATAAAGTCAATATTTCATCTTCTCAATTAAGAAAATTTTGATAAGGTTTATTTAATTAATGGATAAAAATACAAATCTAAAAAGCATAATCTTAGATACCCTGGACTCCAATAAAGCTTTAGATATAGTTTCCATAGACCTAAAAAACAAAAGTTCAATGGCAGATTTTATGATTATAGCAAGCGGAACCTCCTCTAGACATATTCAAGCATTATCAGAACAAGTATTAGAAAAACTAAAAGCTAATGGTATTAAAAATTCAAAAATTGAAGGTATAGAAAGTAATGATTGGAAATTGGTTGATGGTATTGATTTGATTGTTCATATATTTAATCCCGAAAAAAGAAAATTCTATGAACTTGAAAAAATATGGTCAGAAATGATTCCTAAAGAAAAAGTGATGATATGAATATGATTAAAAAACTTATAATTTTTTTAATAATTACTATATTTTTTTTTCAAAAAGGGTTTTCTGATAATAGCGATATTTACAAAAAAATAGATTTATTTGGTGAAGTTCTTGAAAAAATTAATCAAGAATATGTTGATGATGTAGACCAATCCAAAAGCATGGATGCAGCAATAAATGGGGTTTTACAATCTTTAGACCCTTATTCTGCTTACATGACTCCTGAAAGTTTTGAAGGTATGCAAACTGAAACAAGCGGAGAATTTGGTGGTCTTGGTATTGAGGTCGGTATGGAAGCAGGTGTTGTAAAAGTAATTTCTCCAATTGATAATACTCCAGCCTCAAAAGCTGGTTTGAAAGCTGGTGATTATATAGTAAAAATTGATAATGTGCAGGTACAAGGAAAAACATTAATGGAAGCTGTTGATTTAATGAGAGGACCTGTTGGATCTAGTATTGAAATAACTGTTAGAAGACGTGATGTAAAAAAAGCGATAATCTTTAATATAACAAGAGAAGTTATTCAGGTTCAATCAGTTAAATCTGAACTTATAAACAATAATATTGGTTATATTAGACTCACTTCTTTTAATGAAAATAGTAGTGAACAAATAAAAAAAAAAATTGATAAATTAAAAAAAAATATAGATTTAAAAGGATATATTTTAGATTTAAGAAATAATCCAGGTGGCTTACTTTCTCAAGCAATTAAAATTTCTGACTTTTTTTTAGAAAATGGTGAAATTGTATCAACTAAAAGTCGAAAAATGTCTGAAAACAGGAAGTGGTTTGCTAAGAAAGGTGACATAACAGGTGGCAAAACATTAATCGTACTTATTAACTATGGATCAGCATCAGCATCTGAAATAGTGGCCGGTGCGTTAAAGGATCATAAAAGAGCAATTATTCTTGGTGAAAACAGCTATGGTAAAGGCTCCGTACAATCAATAATTCCTTTACAAAACAAAGGGGCTATAAGATTAACAATAGCAAAATATTATCTTCCTTCAGGAAAATCTATTTCTGAAGTCGGGGTAACTCCTGATATAGAAGTAATAGAAGGTTCAGATGATTTTAAATTTAATTCTGAAACAGATAATCAATTAAACTTTGCTTTAAAATTGCTCAACGGATAAATGATAAATAAAAATATAAATCTACCTCTAAGAAGAGGTGTCGGAATTGTTGTGTTAAATCAGGATAATAAAGTATTTGTTGCAAAAAGAATAGACAATCAAAAAAATTTCTGGCAAATGCCCCAAGGTGGTGTTGATAAAGACGAAGACTATTTAGCTGCTGCCTATCGAGAATTAGAGGAAGAAACTAGCATCAAGAATGTTAGTCTAATTGAAGAATTAGACGGTTTAATCTCTTATGAATTACCTAAAAACTTATTAGGTATAATTTGGAAAGGAAAATATAGAGGTCAAGAACAAAAATGGTTTGTAGTAAGATTTTTAGGCAAAGATAGTGAAATTAATATTAAAACAGAATACCCTGAGTTTTGTGATTGGAAATGGATTGATCTTGAAAATTTAACTGACCTAGTTGTAGATTTCAAATTACATGTATATGAAGATGTCAAAAAAAAAGTAAAAGAAATTATTAATTAAGAGTTTTTAGAACATCAATTTTTTGATCTAATAAATATTTTTTTTGATCTGTATTTTCGATATCTTTTGAATTTTCCTCTGCTTTTGATAACATCTCACTAATTTTATCTTTTTCCATATCTTTAATATTAAAAATTGAGCTTGTAAGTACTGATAAATTATTATCTTTGAATTCAACAACTCCATCTTCAACATAATAACTTTCATCTCCAGATTTTGATAAAATTTTGATAATCCCAGGTTTTAAAAATGAGATAATAGAAATGTGATCTTTAAGTATACCCATTTCACCTTCAAAAGCAGGTACAACAACCTCTGAAACATC
>CALSWN010000016.1 GCA_943841085.1 uncultured Candidatus Pelagibacter sp.
CTTCGTTCAGATAAATATAATGATATTTTTTTATCTTTATTATTTGTTATAATATTATTTATTGCGTTAAGACTTTGACAAAGATCTCCTACTGCATCGTTTTTAAAGATAATAACATGATTCTTTTTAGAGAGCATTAATTGTGTTCACTATAATTTTTAATTCTATTTGTTTAAGATTAGGATCAATGGGTAAACTTATACCATTTTTTGCCAAAAGTTCTGCATTTTTAAATTTTTTACCACTAAACATTTTTTTAAAAACAGCCAGTTGATGGATTGCAAATGGATAGTGAAAGCCAAAATCAATTTTTTTTGAATTAAATTTCTTAATAAGTTCATTTTTATTTTTAACTAAAATTACATATTGATGATATACGCAAGATTTCGAGTAATTAAGTTTTATTACATTTTTATTTAATATATTTTTATTGTAAAATTTAGCAATTTTTTGTCTTTTCTTATTCAAGAATGATAGATTCTTAATTTTTCTATTTAATATTAGAGCTTGTATTGTATCTAGGCGACTATTTAAACCGATGTAATCATGTTTAAATTTTTTATCTGAACCTAAATTTCTAATTTTTTTCATTCGATCATAAAGTACTTTGTTATTAGTAGTAATAATTCCAGCATCACCATATGCACCAAGATTTTTTCCAGGGTACAAACTAAAACATGAAATATCTGTTGTTGAACCAATTTTCTTTTTTTTCTTAACAATCATTGAATCATCCAATGATCCATGTGCTTGTGCGCAATCGTCAATTAAAAAAATTTTTTTTTTTTTAATCAACTTTTTAATTCCAGTTAGATCAGCAACTGAACCATATAAATGTACAGGTAGAATTACTTTAGTTTTACGATTAATCTTTTTTTTTAAATCATATAAATCAATCGTGGGTTTTAAAAATTCAGTATCAACAAGAATAGGTTTAAGACCAGCATTAAAAACTGCAAATGCTGTGGAGCAATATGTCATTGCTGGAATAATTACTTCTGAATTATTTGGTAAATTTAGGGATTTTAAAGCAATTGTTAAGGCGTCTGTACCATTACCACAACTTATTGCGTATTTTGACTCTGTAAAGTCTTTAAAATTGTTTTCAAATTCTAAAACTCCTTTTCCCAAAATAAAATCACCAGATTTAAATAATCTTTTTATATCTTTAATTATTAAACTGTGAATTTTTTGATCTTGTTTAAAAATATCTAAAAATTTTATCATATTAAATTTTTTCAAGAACTTTTGTGATGTCTAAATTATAATTTTTATAGAAAATGGGATTATTTTTTCTTTTAATACAAAGACCAATATAATCAATCAAATTAGCTAACGGTTCTGATAGATCTAGATCTGGCATTTCTAATTTATATTTTAAACTACGAATATCTTTTTTTGAATAAATTTTAATTTTATAAATTGGTTCATTTTCATCACAATATATTATTGCTTTTTCAAATTTCAATTTTATAAATCTAACTTTAATTGGTGATAACCAGGAGTTTTTAATGAAAACTTTTATGTTGTTTTTGTATTCCAGGTTAATATAGGCAGTATCTTTTTTTTTTGTTTTAACGGTATTATATTTAATTGATTTGATTTTAATAGGATCATTAATCAACCAATATTTTAATATTGATATGTCATGCACACCTAAATCCCACACAACATCTGCATCATCTCTTATTGGTGCTTGTTCTCTAAAACTTTCTATTTCTATAAGTTTTCCATATTTTTTAGACTTAATAATATTTTTAATATAATTAATTGAACCAGAAAAAATAAATGGATAATCAACAAAAAGTAAGAAGTTGTTTTTTTTAGAAATTTTTTCTAAATCTAAGACCTCTTTTGTTTTTAATGAAAGTGGTTTTTCAACTAACACATTAGTGAATTTTAAAAAATGTCTAGCTATACTATAATGTGTTTTGGTTGGTGAAGAAATAATTACAAGGTCAACATCATCTTTTTTAATGTTAGTGTAATTAGTTGATAACTTTGATAATGGAAAGTCTTTCTTGGCTTTTTCTAAATTTTTTTTTGAATAATCAATAATATATTTAATGTTAAATTTATCAGAGTTATTGACATTTCTAGCGAGTTTGGGTCCCCAGTAACCATAACCGATAATAGCAACATTGTATATCATGAGTTAAAAAGTTTTATTTATAATGTTACCTGAAACAACTTTACTATTAAAAAGTTTAAAATATTTATCTCTACCATTTTTAGCATATTTTTTAATTTTATTTTCATTTGACAATAAAAACTCAACCTTACTACCTAGGTCGTCAATTGATTTATATGAACCAACCTCATTTTCATCAAAAATCTTATCATATTGAGTTTTTTGATCGATAAAAGTATATATTCCATTACCAACTAATGATGCTATTCTGTTACTAGATGTTAATTTAATAGGCTTACCTCTGCTTAAATTTAATGCGATTTTACATTTAGATAATTCTTTATAGTAGTCATAATTCCATTTTGGATTTTCATTAGCTATACCAAGTATATTATAATTGATACGGGGAAATTTATTCATCAACTTTTTTATGAAATCTTCTCTTTCGTCTTTTTTTCTTTTTTTTAATTTTCCAAAATTTACACCATGACTTAAAGCAAAGAAAAAATCTTTGTAATTTGTTTTATTTTCGTAAAGTTTTAAGTTTTCAATATTTTCATCAACTGGTATAGGCAAAAAGGTCATTTTTTTTTTATTGATTCTAGTAAATATTTCATCCGGATGTGTAGTAGTAAAATAAGTGTCTATTAAATCATTATTAGTTTCTATAAGTGAAAGATTTTCCCTCCAATGTGGGCCATCTGCTTTTTTCCCCAGAGCATCCTCATACCATAAAGAGATTTTACAATTAAATTTAGATTTCAAAATTTCAATATTATTCCTATATAAAAAATTGTTATGACCAAGTATAATTAATTCAGGTCTGTAATTATTGGATATATCTAATACCTTTTGATTAATAGTTTCATTTCGATCCTGGATAATATTTTTATTAATATAATTCCTGTAACTAAAGTTAATTACATCATGTCCATTTCTGATAAGTCCTTTAGAAATTTTACTTGAAATAGAAATATTAAATAAACGATAATCATTACGATCATCAAATTGTGAAATATGCAATATCTTAAGTTTTTTACCTCTATTAACATAAAAATTTGAATGTAAAAAAAATCTTTTTAAATCATCAAGTTGTTTAACTTTTTTGTTAATTTTATGCTTAACATTTAAAAAATTTCTTTTTTGAATTATTTTTTGCAATTTTTTATTTTTTATTAATTTATAAATAAGTCTATAAATCTCGTCACTAGAAATTCTTTCAAGAAAAAGATCATTATCAAAAGTTTCTGGTAATCCGCCATTTTTACTTGTGATTGTTGCGCAACCGTATGCAGCTGATTCCATAGCAGTTCTACCAAATGGTTCTAACCATCTGGATGGGACAACAGAGATTGAGGCTTTTGAGTAATATTTTAGAATTTTTTTATGTTGTATCCAGTCTAAAATTTTAAAATTTTTATGTTTAAAATTAAATTTTTCTCTTGGTTCATTTCCAATGGCTATAGCTTTCCAGTCTTTAAACTTATCTAAAATTCTTAATACAGCATTACCAAAAATATCATAACCTTTTGAAGAATTTAGTTTTCCACAGAAAATTATCAATTTTTCTTTTTTTGGAAATTTATTTAATGGTTTGATAGCCGGGTAAAGTATTTCACAATTATTCTTATGCTTATAAGGCAAGCCTTCAAAAAATTTATCTTTTACCCATCTACTGACAAAATAAATTTGATCTGTTTTTTCTGCGATATTAATTCTTTCTTTAACTGAAGCAGATCCTCGCATATCTTTAGGATTATTATGAAATACAAAAATTAATTTAGCAGTTGTTTTTTTTTTTAACAGAAACAATAAAGACTCAGGTCTGTTGTGAATTTCTATAATGGAAAATTTATACTTTAAATGCTCTTTATATAATTCATTGGTATAAGCAATGTTTTTTCTTATTAACTTATTCTTTAAATCTATATTTTTATAATTATTTGTTAATGGTTTAATTTTTTTTTCTAAATTACCATATACAGTTGTTTGTGAACTTAACTTTGAAATATCTAAATAATCTTTAACCCATATAGAAGCAGCACCTGCTTGCTCTACATTAAATTTTTCTTTATATGGCAGAAGAATGGCTATATTTTTTTTCATTATTTTCTAAATTTCAATAATTTTTTAAATCTTATATTCTCTTTTTTTAATAAATCAGAATTAATATTGTTCCTTTTTAGCCCTAAAATATTTTTTTTTATCTTTTTTACAGTGTTTCCGTAAAAAATATATCCTGGGATGATATTTTTATTTTTTGTAATTACAGAATTCATTCCAATCATTGTATAAGATCCAATTGTTTGATTTTG
>CALSWN010000017.1 GCA_943841085.1 uncultured Candidatus Pelagibacter sp.
TCAGCTTTTGCACTAATTACAGTTTGACACTTAAGAGTTTGTGCAGAATTTGCTCCTGTAACAGTCATTACTGTTAAAAGAAGAGTTCCTACAACTAATGATATGATTTTTTTCATATTATATATTTCCCTCTTGTTATTGTGTTTTTTTATAAAAAAAGAACCTTCTCAAATAAACAATTCTAAAACAAGTGTTAATATGAGGAATCTTTGCTTTATTATTGTTGGTAATACTAGAATTTTACTTTTTAACGCTTATAAAGTTTACTAAATTAATGGAAAATTTTGATTATATTATTATTGGAGCTGGATCTGCTGGATGTGTTCTTGCGAATAGATTGTCTGAAAATATTAATAATAAAGTTTTATTAATAGAAGCTGGTGGAAAAGATTCTTATCCATGGATTCATATTCCAGTTGGGTATTATAAAACAATGCATAACCCAAAGACAGACTGGTGTTACAATACTGAGCCAGATGCAACTATGGAAAATAGATCCATACCTTATCCTAGAGGAAAAACGTTAGGAGGAAGCTCTTCTATAAATGGTTTACTCTATATAAGAGGACAAGAACAAGATTATGATATTTGGAGACAATTAGGAAATAAAGGGTGGAGTTGGAACGATGTTTTACCTTACTTTTTAAAAGCTGAAAATCAAGAGAGGGGCAAAAGTGAATTTCATGGAGTTAATGGGCCACTTTCTGTATCTGATCAAAGAATTAAGCTACCTATTCTTGATGCGTTTATGAATGCAGCTGAAGAAGTTGGTATTCCAAAAGTAAATGATTTTAATAAGGGTGATAATTTTGGTTGTGGTTACTTTCAAGTGACAGAAAAAAATGGCTTAAGATGTAGTGCTGCTGTTGGCTATCTTAATCCAATTAAAAATAGAAAAAATTTAAAAATAGAAACAAAATGCCATGTTGAAAAAATAAACTTTGAAAATAAAAAAGCAGTAAGTGTTTCATATTGGAGGGATAATCAGTCTTTCACTGTAAAAACAAATAATGAAATTATCTTAAGTGCAGGATCGATAGGCTCAACGCAAATACTTCAAACATCTGGTATTGGTGATGCTAAGAAATTATCACCACTTGGTATTGATATTGTAAAAAATTCAATAGGTGTTGGTAAAAACTTACAAGACCATTTAATGTTTAGACCTGTTTACAAAGTAAAAAATATTAAAACATTAAATAAAAAAATAAATAGTTTGATTGGTAAGTTAATGATTGGAATGGAATATGTATTTTTAAGAAAAGGCCCAATGACAATGGGCGCAAGTCAACTTTGTGGTTTTGCTAAAAGTGACTCATCAAGATCGACACCAAATCTGCAATTTCATGTTCAGCCAATTAGCACTGATAAATTAGGTGGATCAAATTTACACGATTTTAATGCATTTACTCCAACAGTTGCAAATATCAGACCTACAAGTAAAGGAGAAATAAACATAGTTAATAAAGATAGTAGAGTTAATCCAAAGATAAAAATGAATTATCTTTCTAGTCCTGATGATAGAAAAGTTGCTGCTGCTGGATTAAGACTAATTAGAAAAATTGTCCTTGAGAGTGAAGAATTTAAGAAATATACGCCTGAAGAATTTAGGCCTGGGATTAATATTCAAGATGACGAAGAACTAGTAAAAGCTGCTAGCAATTATGCACAAACTATATTTCATCCGGTTGGAACTTGTAAAATGGGTAATGATGATAATGCAGTTGTTTCAGATGAGCTAAAAGTTCATGGTATAGAAAATTTAAGAGTCATTGATGCTTCTGTAATGCCTAATATTACATCTGGAAACACAAATGCTCCAACAATAATGATTGCCGAAAAAGGTGCTGATATGATACTAAACAAATGATGTTTACAGATTTATTCGGTGCTGAACAGTTAGCAATATTAACTCAAATAATATTCATAGATTTAGTTTTAGCCGGGGACAATGCGATTATAATTGGAATGGTTGCCTCTAAATTTCCTGTCGAACAAAGAAAAAAAGTTATTTTTTGGGGAATTGGTGGAGCAGTAATTTTAAGAATTATCCTAACAATGTTAACTGCTTATTTGCTACAGATAACGGGTTTAAGATTAATTGGTGGTTTATTATTACTTTATATAGTTTATAAATTGTATACTGATGTAATTAAGGGTCATGGAACAGAAGAAGACATTAAAGTAGATAACTCAAGTTTCATGAAGGCAATTTGGACAGTTTTATTAGCTGATTTTACAATGAGTTTAGATAATGTTTTGGGTGTTGCTGGTGCTGCTGGAGATCATTATACTTTGCTAATTTTTGGATTAGCTCTCTCAATCATTCTTATGGCTACTGCTGCCAATTTGATTTCAAAATGGATTAACAAATATAAATGGATAGCTTGGATTGGTTTATTTGCTATTTTGATTGTTGCAATTGATTTAATATATACTGATATAAATACACTTTTTTTTTAAAATGTTTAAAAAAATAAATCTTAAAAATAAGACAGCTTTAGTAACAGGTGCTGGAAAAGGTCTTGGAAAAGCTTGTGCAATTGCCTTAGCGGAAGCAGGTGCAAAAGTCATTATAGTTAGTAGAACATTGTCCGACTTAACTAAAGTTGAAAAAATAATTAAAAAAACAAAAGGATCTTGTTTAAAATTTGAATGTGATGTCACTGATCTAAACAAATTCAAGAGTATTTTAAATAAAATTAAAAAATTAGATATATTGGTCAATAACGCAGGCAATAATAGACCAGAACATTTTACAAAAGTTAAAAAAAAAAATATGGAATATTTAGTTGAGTTAAATATGAAAGCAGCTTTTAATGTTGCTCAGTTATGTTCTCGAAAAATGGTTGAATTAAAAAATAGAAAAAAAATAGGTGGTTCAATCATCAATATGTCGTCACAACTAGGTAGAGTTGGGGCACCAATAAGAAGTGTCTACAATATGACAAAATTTGGGTTAGAGGGTTTAACAAGAGGTATGGCTCTTGAGTTAAGTAAATCTAATATTAGAGTGAATAGTGTTTGTCCTACTTTTGTTGAAACACCAATGGTTAAGGCTTTTTTTAAAAATAAAAAATTCAAAAAAGAAGTATTAGAAAATATTCCACTTGGAAGAGTTGCTCAAGAAAATGACGTGTCAACAGCAGTAGCTTTTTTGGCAGCTAATAGTTCAAACTCTATAACAGGAACATCTTTAATGGTTGATGGTGGGTGGACCGCAAAATAATGACTAAATTTTTAAAAGATATTAATTTAAAAGGTAAATTTGCTTTGATAACAGGTGCAACCAAAGGTATTGGTAGATCAACAGCGGTTGCTATGCACCAAGTTGGGGCATCTATAATTGCTATTGGTAGAAATAAAAGTGAACTTAGTTCATTAAAAAAAAAATTAAAAACTAGAATTCAATGTTTTCAATGTGATGTTAGAGATTATCAAAATATAAGCAAAATAATTAAAAATATAAAAAAAATTGATATTTTGGTTAATAATGCAGGTACCAATTTACCTGAACCATTTTTAAACGTAAAAAAATCCTCACTTGAAATGCTGCTAGAGGTTAACATAAAAGCTGCATTTAATGTTGCCAAGCTTTGTACAGATAAAATGTTAAAATTAAAAAATAGAAAAAAAATTGGTGGCTCCATAATACATACTTCGTCAATGTTTGGGCTTGTTGGAGGACCTAATAGAACTGTCTACAGTATGTCAAAATTTGGTATTGAAGGTTTAACCAAAGGTATGGCAGTTGATTTGGCTACACATAATATAAGAGTTAATAGTGTATGTCCTACTTTTGTAGCTACACCAAGAGCTAAGAAATATTTAGCTGATAAAGAATTTAGTAAATATGCTTTAAATAATATTCCACTTGGAAGAATTGCAACAGAAAGTGATGTCGCTACAGCAATTACTTTTTTAAGCTCTAATGCGGCTTCAATGATAACTGGAACAAATATAATTATTGATGGTGGATGGACAGCAAAATAATAAATAAAATTTTCTTCATTATATTTTTTTTTCTATTTAATGAATCAATTGCTGCAGATTTTAAAGGAAAATTTATCCAAGGGCATTTTATTATTGGTAAAACAAACCCTAATACAAAAATCTTGATAGATAAAAAAAAAATTAAAGTTTCAAAAGATGGTTACTTTGCTTTTGGAATTGAAAAAGATAGAAAGCTTGACATTATTATCTCAGAGGGAGATAAAAAAATTATTAAAAAAATTCAAAAACGAAAATATAATATCCAAAAAATTGATGGTTTACCAAAAAAGAAAGTAACACCACCTGAAGAGTTTTATGCAAGAATAAAACGAGAAAATAAATTAATAGGTGATGCTAGAGAAGTGCATAGTGATTTATCATTTTTTAAAGATAAATTTATTTTTCCTATTGAAAACGCAGTAATCACTGGAGTTTATGGTAGTCAAAGAATTTTAAACGGTATTCCTAAATGGCCCCATTATGGACTGGATTTTGCTTCAAAAAAAGGAACTCCTATAAAAGCAATGAATAATGGTATTGTAACAATGGCTGAAAAAGATTTATTTTATACAGGTGCAACATTAATTTTCGATCATGGTCATGGGATCTCAACGCTTTATATGCACATGGATAAGATTTTTGTTAACAAAGGTGATCATGTTAAAAAAGGTGATATTGTAGGAACGGTTGGTTCAAGCGGTAGGTCCACTGGACCTCATTTGGATATAAGGTTAAATTGGTTTGGTGTAAGGCTTGACCCAGCGACTATATTAAATAATTAATCTTAACAATATGTTAGTAAAACTTGCTCATTTGTTTCATTTATTATCTTAAAATTATTTTTTAACATAAAATCAATTGAAAGATTAGTTTTTGCACCTTTGTCATCTAACAAAACAAGAGAGTCTTTTTTTAGATTTTTGATAGCAAATTTTATTTCTTTTAATTGATGTTCTGAGGCACCTTCAAACTGTCCATCTAATGAATCTAAATATAAAAAATCAATAGGATATTTAAAATTATTTAAAAAATTAAGACTATCGTCAACAATAAAAGAAATAAATTCTTTATTTTTTTTACAAAATTTTTTTGCGTTATTAATATTTTTAGACTCAATATCACATGTAAAAAGATGACCACTGACATATTTGGTATAATCTGAAAAAATCATTGTGCTCATGCCATCTTTCCAATTGATCTTGGGAAAGAAAAAGAATTTAATTTTTCCTCTTGCAACACCTGTTTCAACAAGTGTTTTATGGTTTCTTTTTTTAGCTTCATTGAGAGCAAACTCAAAAGATTTGAATCTTGTATTTTTAATATGATTGTAATTTTGTAAAAAATTCATTATTTAGTTAAACTTATATAAAATTAATTTATAGATTATATTAGTGAATAAACAATTAGAAAAATTATCAAGCAAACTAGTAAATGCATTTTTAAATAATAAAATCGTTGCTCCTTTACCTTTGAAATATACCAAAAAGTTAAAAGATGCTCAAAAATTTAGAGCCGTTTGTGAAAGTAAAATAAATAATCCAATAATTGGATTTAAGGCTGCTGGAACTGGTATTCCAGTTATAAAAAAATTAAAGGAAAAAGAACCATTTTATGCTTCAATTTTTAAAAGAAATTTTTTACAAAGTGGAAAAAAAGTAAAGATAAATAAATTTACTTTGGGTATTGAGCTAGAAGTTTGTTATTTAATTAAAAAAAATTTTTTTTTTTCAAAAGGTATCATTACTATGAAAAATGTTTCAAAATATATTTCTCATATAGCTCCTTGCATTGAAGTTGTGGGTTACAGGCAAAGAAAAAAAGGTATTACTTCATTTGGTGACTTATGTAGTGATTTTGGTGCCAATGTAAAATTTTTAATTGGTCAAAAGAAAAAATACAAAAAAATAAAAATCGAAAATTTAAAAACAATAATTTCAAATAAAAAAATAAAACAAAGTGTAATTGGAAATACAAATACTGTTTACATTAATCCATTAAACTCTCTTCGATTTGTACTTAATAAGATTAAAAAAGACAAAATAAACCTAAACAAAAATTTTTATGTATTTACTGGTTCTACCGTCGGCGTAGTGCCCATATTAAGTAAAGGTATTTACACTGGTAAAATTGATAAGTTAGGGTCAGTAAAGGCAACAATATACTAATGGCTTTACACTTTACTAAAGAAGAATTTCAAAAAAGAAAAGTTAATATTTTAAATTCTATGAAAGAGCATAAACTTGATGCCCTTTTGATGTTTAGACAAGAATCAATGTATTGGCTTACAGGCTATGATACTTTTGGCTATGTTTTTTTTCAAACTTTAATATTAGATCAAATAGGAAACATGATTTTACTAACTAGGGCACCTGATTTTAGACAAGCACAAAACACTTCAAATATAGAGAATATTAGAATTTGGGTTGATAGAGATAAATCAAATCCAACAGATGATCTTAAAATAATATTAAATGAACTTAATTTAAAAGGAAAAAAAATAGGTGTTGAATATGAAGCTTATGGTTTGACTGGTCGTAATGCTCTAAGATTAAATAAATCCCTGGAAAACTACTGCGAAGTTGAAGACCATTCAGAATTAATAACAAAACATAGAGTTATAAAATCTGAAAATGAGATTATTTACGTAAAAAAAGCAGCGGAATTAGCCGATAAAGCTCTAGATAAAGCTTGGAAATATACAAAAGCTGGAGCTAGTGAAGCTAAAATATTAGCAGAGATGCAAAAAGTTATATTTGAAGGTGGTGGTGATTATCCTGCAAATGAATTCATAATAGGATCAGGTCACAATGCTTTGCTTTGTCGATATCAAGCAGAAAAAAGAAGTTTATCTACCACAGATCAATTGAGCATCGAATGGGCAGGAACATTTAAACATTATCATTCAGCAATGTTTAGAACTATTCCAATAGGAAAAACAAACCCAAAACATACAAAAATGCACGAAGCATGTGTAGAAGCATTAATTAATTGTGAAAAAAATTTAATTCCTGGAAAAACAGCAGGAAATGTTTTTGATATTCATGCAAAGACATTCGATGATTTGGGTTATAATAAATCTAGAATGAATGCTTGTGGTTATTCGTTAGGATCAACTTTTTCACCAAATTGGATGGATTGGCCCATGTTATACACAGGCAACCCATACATCATAAAACCTGGTAATATCTTCTTCATGCATATGATTTTGATGGATTCAGATAATAATTTAGCTATGAATTTAGGTGAAACTTATTTGGTAACTGAAAATGGTAATGAGAGACTGGGAAAACAAAAACTAGATTTAGTTACTCTTTAAATATTATATTACTTGAATAAAAATTTTCTGTCATCAATAATTAATTCTTTGTTAAAGTTTTTATATATATAATCTGTCAATAACGGGTATTTGACATCTAAAGATGGTCCCCATTTGTGTAATTTCATTTTTTTATCAATTACACCACCTGCAATAATAAAATTTGTATTATCTAACTTATTGATTAAATCGGTTTGATTTTTTTTAGAACCTATTATCCATGTAAAATAATATTTTGTACAATTAGGTTTTTTTAGAAGATATAACAATGCGGCATCATTGCTATATAATTGAATACATTTTTCATCTTTAATCAAAAATGATGCTTGATTAATAAATTCATTATCTTTTTTTGATAAAAATTCATTATCTGCTAGTTCAATATATTTATTAAATCTACTTTTAAAATTTAGAGTCTTTAAATAATCAATATTAAAATTTAAATGAAATACTGTAATTAAAGGAATTAATAATATTAAAAATTTCTTATTATTATAAGTTTCAAATTTATTTTTGTGATGAACAAAATGAAATAAATAAAACAATAAGTAGCAACTAAAAAAAATTATAGGGAAACCAAAAACTTGTTTAAGGTGGGTATAATCAGTCCTACCTAAGGCATATATGTAGCTTAAAAATGAGAGCAAACTTATTGATGTAAGTGAAATCTTAAATCTATGAGATAAATTTCTTTTTTCATCAAAGAAAAAACTAAGAGAAATTAGTAAAGATATTAAGATTAATAAAATGGTTTTTGTTGACCTAGAAGAATTTGCGCCATCGCTAAATGGTATAGGATGAATAAATCCATTTATTTCTGACATTTCTTTAAAAATTGTAATTGTATTTGAAGTAAAAAACAAAAACTCTTCTTTTAAGTAAAAATAAAAAAATATACAAAAAAAAGTATACGATAAAATTATTAATATAATATTTTTGTAGCTCTTGTTTATAATCAAAAAAATAATTATAAAAATTGTAAATAGATTTAAAACCAATGCTCTATCGATGCTCCAAAAAAAAGTAGTTACAGCTAAAAAGCTTATGAAGACAAATGGTGTGTATAATTGTTTTTTACTTTTTAGACTTTTAATAAAAAATAATAAAGTTAATAGAACAGGAATTTCTCTAAACTTAATTAGATCGACATTGCTATTATAATTAGTTAATGACAATAAAATAATTGTAAGACAAATAAAAAAAATACAGTTAAAAAAATGATTTAGATTAATACTTTTAGATATCTCTAAACTTAATAAAATTAATATAAACTTCGTTACTAAAACAAAAAAAATATCTAAAAATCTAAGAAGTCCAATACTTTCTATATTAAAAATTTTCCATATATATTTGGGTCCCAATATCTCATAAATAATACCCGTAGAAATATAAGAGCCAGACCATAGACTGTTATCTAGCTTGCTTTTAAAAGCTGAGCTTAATCTTGCACCTTCATGAAATAGATCAATTTCGTTTACTGAAAATTGAACAGATAAGAATTCTATAATTATAAAAAAAACAAAAAACAAATAAAAACCATAAATTTTTAGGTCATTATTTAAATTTTCATTTTTAAATTTGATATTAAGTAGAAAATGTTCAATTGTTTTTTTTTCAACAAAAAATTTCCAAGCAACATAAAATAAAATAGGAAGGGTTATAAAAGCTATATATCCAAGGACATCATTTAATGAATTATAGTTGTTAAGAGAGTAATTACCTACAATTACATTTTTTGATAAAGGTAGATTTATTAATTTCCAACAAAAAGTACCTAGACATATAGTGAATCCTAATGATAAAAAAAAATAAATACTTTTTCTGATAATTTTCATTTCAATAATGATTTTAAATTAATATATATAATAAAATTAATAAATAAAACTATAATGAAAAAATCTGACAAAAAATTTATAGATAGACTAATAAAAAAAGATAAGAAAAGCTCAGAAAATATTTATCGTCTATCGCCTGACTCATTCTCAAATGAAGATATCATAAAAGGAATTGAAGTCCTTTTAACAAAAAAAATAACTATGTCTGAGATTACAAAAAAATTTGAAAAAGAATTTGCTAAATTTATAGGATCTAAATATGCATTAATGGTAAATTCAGGTTCATCTGCAAATTTATTAGCAACTTTTGCTTTAATAAATCCTTTAAAAAAAAACAAACTTAAAAAAGGTGATGAATGTTTAATACCATCGCTCTGTTGGTCAACATCACTATGGCCAATTGTACAATCAGGATTAATTCCAAAATTTGTTGATATCGATCCATTAACATTAAACATTTCAATTTCAGATTTAAAAAAAAAAATCAATAAAAAAACCAAAGCTATTATGGGTGTTCACGTGCTTGGCAATTCTACAAACATGGATGAATTAATGAAAATTGTAAAAAAAAATAAACTATATTTAATTGAAGATACATGTGAGTCGTTAGGATCAACTTTTAATAAAAAGTACTTGGGTAATTTTGGGGACTTTGGTACATTCTCATTTTACTACTCACATCAAATAACTGCTGGTGAAGGTGGCATGATAATTTGTAATGATAAAAAAAATTACGAAATAATTCATTCTTTAAGAGCTCATGGATGGGACAGAGGATTAAAAAATAATAAAAATAATTTTAATTTCATAAATTCTGGATTTAATCTAAGACCACTTGAGATATCAGCAGCTATTGGTTTTAATCAATTCAAAAAACTTAATCGTTTCAAAAAAATAAGGTTCAATAATAGAATTAAGATTATTCGTAAATTAAGAAATTCCAGTAAATGGAAAAATCAATTTACTTTTATAGATCCTATAAAGAAACTAGACCCAAGTTGGTTTGGTCTGCCTATATTAATTAATAAAAAATATAAAAAGAATAGAAATAAATTTTTAGATTTTTTAAATAAAAATGGAATTGAAACAAGACCAATTATAAGTGGAAATTTTTTAAATCAACCATCTGTAAAGTTATATAAACTTAATAAAGACAAAGAAGTATTTAAATATTCACAAGATATTGAAGAAAGAGGTTTTTTTATTGGTATACATATTGATCCAATTTCTAATAAAAAATTGGATTTACTTGAAAATAAACTATTGAAAATTAGTGAGATTTAAAATTATTTTAATTTTTTTTTAATTATTGCTAATTTAATAATTCCGTAAAGAGAGGCCATTACTAGTTTAAAATTTACTGAGCTCACACCTCTTTCCCTATTTACAAAATTTGTTTGTATTTCACCTATCTGCATTAGATTATTTTTTATTACAACAATGATTTCAGATAAAAGTATAAAGCCATCTCCAATATTTCCACAAGACGAAATAATTCGCTCAATAGCTCTAGGAGAGTAAATTCTAAAACCATTGGTAAAATCTTTCAATGGGATATTTAATAAATTTCTTGCTAGAAAGTTTGATAACTTTGATAAAATTCTACGTGAAAGACTCCAATTAATTATTTTGCTTCCAGGCAAATACCTGCTTGCAATTAATAAATCTAATTTTTCTTTAATGAAAAAATCAATATTTCTTATTAATTCATTTGGATCATGAGAAAAATCTGCATCCATCTCTATAAAAATTTTATATTCTTGATCTTTTATTGCTTTATTAAACCCGTAAATCACTGCCGACCCACGTCCTGACTCATTATCTCTATGGAAATAGTTTGCTTGAAGATTCTTACTTTTAATAAGTGCACCTATTTCTTGTGTATTTGAATCATCTATAATAAATATTTCTGATTCTGGTAATTTTTTTTTTACCTCAAAAATTAGTTTTTCTATGTTTTCTAATTCATTATATGTAGGAATTATAATAGCAATATTTTTCATTTCTATTAGTTATTTTTTTTTAATTTAAATGCATAAACTTTATTTCCAGATTTTGATATCTCTGGATAAATTTTTCTTAAAGAAATAGCTCCTGTTGCTGTAACTAAAATATATTGTTCATTTTCATATTCGTAGACTGTTGGTGGACTTGAACCTGAAAACATTAAATTATAGCTCCATAACTCTTGACCATTTCTAGAGTCAATTGCTCTTAATTTATTATCTAAGGTTCCAGTTGCAAAGACTAAATTTCCTGCCGTCGCTGTAACTCCTCCATAGTTATAAGTCCCAGTTTTTGTGATATTTTTTTTAGATAGCTCCTCATATTCACCAAATGGAATTTGCCAAATTTTTTTTCCTGTGTTTAAATTGATTGCTGTTAAACTACCCCAAGGTGGTTTAGATCCAGGATAACCAAGATGGTCTTCAAGTAATTTTGTTTTAATACCGTACTCATAATAAATATTTTTCTTTTTAGATTTTTCTAACCAAATCAAATTTGGTATGTCGTTGGAAGGCACATACATAATTCCATTTTTATTATCAATGCTGGCACCCATCCACTGTGCTCCACTCTTATAGACAATATTTTTTTTATTTAGTGAGTGTGGTTGAAAAAATCCGTATGTGGCATTATTAATTTGTTTTTTCACATACTCATAACTTTCTTTGGAAATATTAGTTATATCATTTTCTTTAAAATACTGATTTGAAAATGGTTCTGGTAAACTAATTACTTTTTGATAAAAAGAAGTTTTTTCGCCAGGCACAGAAGAAATAGGTACTTTTTTATCAACATATCCATAGATACTTTTTCCAGTTAGTCTGTCTAAAACTAATGTATTACCAAATTTTGTTGGTGCCACAACAACATCAATTTGTTTATCTTTTCTTTTGATCGAAGTTAAAATTGGTGGAGATGCTATATCTAGATTCCATATATCATGCTCTATTTCTTGAAATTCCCACAATAATTTTTTATTTTTTATATCTAAAGCAACTATTGAATTGGCATACTTGTTATTGCCTGGCCTGGTAGTTCCCTCATAAAATCTGCCTGCATTACCAGTGGAAACATATAAAATTTTTCTTTCAATATCTGCTGAAATTCCTCCCCAAGGATTACCACCCGAATAGTCATATCTCTTTCCACCATATCTAAAATATTCTTTATTTTTTTTCTTTAAAATAAATTTCCATAACAGTTCACCTTTTTTTTTGTCATAAACTTCTATTGCTGGTTCAAATGTGCCTATTATGACCTTGTCATCAATTATAACAGGAGTAATTTGACATTTTTTTTTAAGTTTTACTTTACCTTTTTTTCCAAAATCTTTTACACCTTTCCCACTTAATGCATTAAGTGCAATCAAATTTATCTGATCACAAAAATATATCTTAGGTATATTTTCTTCACTAAGAATTAATCCACGTATTGCAGCCATACCATCAGTCTTATATTCCCAGTTTTTATCACCATCCTTAGCATTCAGTGCAACAAGAGATTTATCCGTAGATGACATATATATGGTCCCATTGAAATAAATTGGGTTTCCTGGGATGTCACCATTTTTATCAAAATCATGAGTCCATGCTAACTTCAAATCTTTAATATTTTCTGTATTTATTTTTTTTAAATTAGAAAATTTATTTGAAGCATGGTTCCCATGACTTCTTTTCCAATTTGAAGAGTTGTTGTAATTTTTATTGTTTGATATTGTTAAATTATCAGTTGATGGTGAAATAATAACTTCATCAGGTAAATTATTATATTCATCCAATTCTAGAGAAAAAAATTCATTTTGTTTTTTTTTACTTAAATTAAAATAAAGAGAACCAAGATATAAATCTAATTTTCTTACAATTTTTTTTAGCGGAGGATTTCTTACATTATTAATATCTATGTTAATTATTGATCTGTTTATATATTTATTATCAAAAGATGTAATTTCGTATAAAATAAAAAAAATAATTGGTATTATAAGAAATTTAAAAATTTTATTCATAATTAATTCTATTGTATTAACACAATATAATTTTTACTACAAAACGTAAGTTAAATTTCTGATTTGGCTCTCAAGCGCTCATATATTAATCTTGTTTTAACACCTAAATTTAAAAATGGTTGTGGTGGCAACCAAGTGGGTTTGCTCCTTGATTCTATGATTTCAATTTCATTAGTGTGCTCATTACTTGCTTTAATTGCAATCTGCTCTCCAAATAATGTGCCAACACCTATACCTGATCCATTATAACAACCTGCAACAAATATATTGTTATTTATTTTTTCAAAAATTTGAGAACTATTTCCTGTTCTTGAGACAACCCCAGACCATGTTGATTGTATTATATCATTTGGTAGTTGCGGAAATCTTTTTTTTATACCTATTATTTGTTTTAAAGACCGTTTATCTAAATTCATTTTAGACATTTTTAATGGGTTATGTACTTCTGCTGTGTTTCTTATTAAAATTCTGTTATTTTTTGTCATTCTAATAGTTGCACCCATTGGCCTTACTGGTAAAACCCCCCATTCGTTTGGCTCACCAATAGATTTAAATTCTTTGTCTGACAAAGGTCTTGTCATACTTGCGGTTAATGTTAGTGGAAAATTATAATTTTTTTTAATACCTAAAGATTTTAAAAATCCATTTGCTGCAAAGATAATTTTTTTTGAACTAATTATTCCATTTTTAAAATAACACTTAACTATATCTTTAGTCGACTCCCATTTTAATAATGACGTATTTTCAAATAAATGTACATTTTCAGGTAATGTATCAATCATTGCTCTAACTAATTTACCAGGATGTAATAAAATTCCTCCTTTGGTATGAATGGCTATATTATAAAAACTTGTTCCTAATCTTTTTTTAAGTTCACTATTAAAAAATAAATCATGTTTAAAACCTAATTTTGTTAAAGTGTCTGAAAAATTTACTAATACTTTTTCATCTTTATTTTTTGATGACGCAAAAAACTTTCCACATTCATTCCAATCACAGTCAACTTGATATTCTTTTACAAATTTTTTGACAACCTGAATTCCTAATTCATAAATATTTGTTTTTTTTTTATAATTTTCTAACTTTTTATTTGATGTAAAGCCGTCATTAAGGGTTGTATCAACTAGATATCCTGAATTTCTAGAACTTGCTCCCTCACCAGCTAACTGTGCATCAATTAATATTATTTTTTGATTTGGGTGTAGTTGACCTAGTTTTCTTGCTGCAGATAATCCAGTGTAACCAGCACCAATAATAATCCACTCACAGTTTTCATTGGACTTTAATGATTTTAAGTCAGTTCTTGGATCAAGATCGTTAATCCAGCTACAACTATTGTCATTTACTACTTGCATGCAGTAAGATTATTATAACAATTAGTCTTTTAAAAGATATTAAGAAACCAAAGAAGGTTGTTTGATCATGTCCTCTTTTTTGATCCCTGCAACTTTAACTGGTTTTTTCATGGCATCTCTTCTAAAAGGTTCACCAAGTTCTTGATTTAGAATTACTTCAATAAATGTTGTAATTCCTTTCTTTTGATCTTCACAAGACTGTTTAATTGCGGCAGTTGTTTCTTCCATAGTTTTAACTGCTACACCTTTTAGTCCACAAGCTACGGCGACTTTTGCGTAACTTAATTCTGGGTCTAGTTCTGTGCCGACAAAATTATCATCAAACCACAATGTTGTATTTCTCTTCTCAGCTCCCCACTGATAATTTCTAAAAATCACCATTGAAATTGCTGGCCATTCTTCTCTAGCACATGAACTCATTTCATTCATACTAATACCAAATGCACCATCACCTGCAAAACCAATTACTGGTGTATCTGGACAGCCAATTTTAGCTCCAAGTATTGATGGAAAACCATAACCACAAGGACCAAATAATCCTGGTGCTAAATATTTTCTACCTTTTTCAAAGGTCGGATAAGCATTTCCTATTGCACAGTTGTTACCAATATCACTTGATATAATTACATCGTCAGGCATACCTGCTTGAATTGCTCTCCAAGCTTGTCTTGGAGACATTCTATCTGCGTCTCTTTTTCTTGCTTCTTCATTCCAAACTGTTCCTTTGTCATCATCTTCATGATCTAAGCTTGAAAGTTTTTGCAACCATGCAGATTTAGTTTGGTGAATAATATCTTTTCTTTTTTGTCTGTCTGTATCACCAGCTGTTGATGAAAGTTGACCAAGAAGTTGTTGAGCTACTAATTTTGCATCACCACAAATTCCAACAGATACTTTTTTTGTTAAACCAATTCTATCTGAATTCATATCAACTTGAATAATACTGGCATCCTTTGGCCAATAATCCATTCCATAACCTGGTAATGTTGAAAAAGGATTTAATCTCGTTCCGAGTGCAAGAACTACATCGGCTTTTTGTATTAATTCCATTCCAGCTTTTGAACCATTATAACCAAGTGGTCCAGCTGCTAATGGGTGGCTACCTGGAAAGCTATCATTATGTTGATAACCTGAACAAACTGGTGCATCTAATTTTTCAGCTAATTTTTTACAATCCTCTATAGCCCCACCTATAACAACACCAGCACCTGAAAGAATTACTGGAAATTTTGCTTTTGATAATAAGTCTGCAGCTTTTTTAATTGCATCAACCCCACCTGCTTGTCTTTCAAGTCTTACTATCGGAGGAAGATCAATATCAATTACTTGTGTCCAATAATCTCTTGGTACATTTATTTGTGCAGGAGCTGATCCTCTAATTGCTTTTTCAATTACTCTATTTAATACTTCAGCCATTCTTGAAGGATCTCTAACCTCTTCTTGATAACAAACCATATCTTTGAATAAATTCATTTGTTCGACTTCTTGGAAACCACCTTGACCCATGGTTTTGTTTGCAGCTTGCGGTGTAACTAAAAGTAAAGGTGTATGATTCCAATAAGCTGTTTTAATTGGTGTAACTAATCCAGTAATACCAGGACCATTCTGTGCGATAACCATTGACATCTTGCCTGTTGCTCTCGTGTAACCATCTGCAATTAAACCACCATTGGTTTCATGCGCAACATCCCAAAAAGTAATACCTGCATCTGGAAAAATATCTGAAATAGGCATAAATGCTGATCCAATAATTCCAAAGGCATGTTCAATACCATGCATTTGTAAAACTTTTACAAAAGCTTCTTCAGTTGTCATTTTAGTCATAATAATTAGACCTTCCTTGTATAATGGTTAAATAATCTTATAAATAATTTGTTAATTTGAAAGATTAATATATAAGAATTAAAAAAATTCAAACAAACAAATCGACACAATTATGGCAACAGACATTATAATTCATGATGAAAAAGACAACGTTGGGGTTGTTGTTATTGATAAAATAGCTCCAAAACAAGATTGTGCTTGCTGGATAATGGAAAATGATAAAACAGTTAAGATTCAATCAATAGATGAAATCCAATTAGGGCATAAAATTGCAATGGTTGATTTAAGCGAAGGTGATACAATTTTGAAATATGGTCATGACATAGGAAAAGTAATTAAATCAATCAAGAAAGGTGAACATGTTCATGTTCACAATGTAAAAACTAAGAAGTGGTAAAAAATATGGAAATTCCAAAAAGTTTTTTAGGTTATAAGAGAGAAAATGGCAGAGCTGGTACTAGAAATCACGTAATTATTCTGCCAGTAGATGATATTTCAAACGCATGTGCTGAAGCAGTTGCAAATAATATTAAAGGAACGATTGCTCTTCCTCACTCATATGGAAGACTTCAATTCGGTGCAGACTTAGAATTACACTTTAGAACAATGATTGGTACTGGAAGTAACCCAAATGTTGCGGCTGTAATAGTTATTGGAATTGAACCTAAATGGACAAAAAAAATCGTAGATGGAATTGCTAAAACAGGAAAACCAGTTGAAGGTTTTCACATTGAGCGAACTGGAGATATTGGAACTGTTATGAAGGCTTCAAAAAAAGCACAAGAGTTTGTGATGTGGGCCTCTGAAAAACAAAGAGAAGAATGTCCAATGAGTGACTTATGGATTTCTGTTAAATGTGGAGAGTCAGATACAACGTCAGGATTAGCTGCAAACCCTACTGTTGGAAATTTAATGGATAAGTTAGAACCATTAGGAGTTCATTTATGTTTTGGTGAAACATCTGAATTAACCGGTGCAGAAAAAGTCTGTGCCACAAGAGGGGCAACTAAGGAAGCTTCTGATAAATTTATGAAGACCTGGAGTTCTTATAATGATTTTATTCTAAAAGAAGCAACAGATGATCTTTCTGAGAGTCAGCCTACTGCTGGAAATATAGCTGGTGGCTTAACAACAATTGAAGAAAAAGCATTTGGTAATTTTCAAAAAATTGGTAATTGTAAATTTGTAGATGTATTGGAACCAGCTGAGGAACCAAAAAAAGGTAAAGGATTATATTTTATGGATACGTCTTCAGCAGCAGCTGAATGTGTAACCCTTCAAGCAGCAGCAGGTTTTAATATTCATTTATTTCCAACAGGGCAAGGAAATATTGTTGGTAATCCAATTGAGCCAGTTATTAAACTAACAGCTAACCCTTTAACGGTTAAAGGAATGGGGGAGCATATTGATTGTGATGTTTCAAAAATTCTTTCAAGAGAAATGAACATGTCTCAAGCAGGAGATGAATTAATCAAAACAACTATGCGAGTTGCTAACGGTAGATTAACTTGTGCAGAAGCACTTGGTCATAAAGAGTTTGTTATGACTAAACTTTATAGAAGCGCTTAATTAATAGAATATTCATGACTCAAAAAAAATACTTGGTTGTAGTACCAGGTATTACACTTGCTTTTGTCCTGTACACTCTTTCTCAGGGCTTCAATAATATAATTGGTATTGAGTTTTTTGGATATGAAAAAAGTCCAATTTCAACAGCAATGATTGCTATCTTAATTGGAATTTTTTTTGGGAACGCTTTTAAAGTAAGAGAAACTTTTCAAAAAGGTTTAGATTTTACAAAAGAATATATTTTAAAATTTGGCATTATTTGTCTAGGTATTCAGCTTAAACCATTTGAATTTTTAGAATTTGGTAAAATTGCAATACCTTTAATAATAGTGTGTATTATAAGTGTTTTAATTGTAATTAAGTTATTAATTAAAAAACTGAAAATTCCTACACGAATGGCTTATTTAATTTCTATTGGCAGCACTGTCTGTGGAACAACAGCAATTATGGCAACAGCACCTGTAATAAAAGCCAATAAAAGTGAAGTGTCCTATGCAATAGCTAACATCACTCTTTTTGGAATACTGTCAATGTTGATTTATCCCTATTTTGCAAATATCTATTTTGATGAACAGCCACTATTAATTGGCTTATTTCTAGGAACTTCTATTCATGAAACTTCACAAGTTGCTGCAGCGGGTCTCATATATGATCAGCAATTCAACAGTCCTGAAACATTAAATATCGCAACAGTTACAAAACTTATTAGAAACACTTTCTTAGTTATTATGATTCCGCTATTTGCCTTTCTATACAACAGAGGGCAGTCTAAAGAAAAAAACTATTCTATAATAAAGATATTTCCCTATTTTGTCTTAGGATTTGTTGGAATGATTATTTTAAGAAACATTGGAGACCATTTTTTTACGGATATTTCTAATAGTAATTGGGAAAATACTATTGAGATAATCAAATCATCTTCAAAAGTATTTTTAACAATGGCAATGGCTGCGATTGGATTATCTACTAATCTAAAAGACATAAAAGCAATGGGTTTTAAACCTTTTATTGTTGGTTTTATTGCGATGATAACTGTTGGGTTTATTAGTATTATTACGATGCAATTATTTATATAAATAAAAAAAAGCATGATCAAAAAAAATAATATCTTAATAACTGGTGGTGCTGGATATATAGGAAGTCATATTATAGAAAAATTAAATCAAAAAAAATTCAATATCATAATTTTTGATAACTTAATTACTGGATATAAAAAATTGATTAACAAGAAAGCTATATTTATTAAGGGCGATATCAAAAATAAAAAAAAGTTATTAAAAATTATTAACAACTTTCAAATAGACTCCATAATTCATTTAGCTGCTTACTTAAATATAAGTGAAGCAGAAAAGAATAAAAAAAAATATTTTAAGAATAATGTTATAGGAACTTTAAATTTAGTACATGCATGTAAAAATTCTAATGTTAGAAACATTATTTTTTCTTCATCATGTTCAGTTTATGGAAATGTTAAAGGTTCTGTTGATGAAAGAAAAAAACTTAACCCTAAAAGCTATTACGCATTTACAAAATATAAGGCTGAAGAAATTATTAAAAGATTTTCTAAGAAATATAAATATAAATATGGTATTTTAAGATATTTCAATGTAGCGGGTGCTAGTTCGTCAGGTAAAATTGGTGAAATAGAAAAATCACATGGTCATTTAATAAAAAATATATCAATACAATCGCTTAAAAAAAAACCAATCATTTCGATTTATGGAAATAATTATGACACAAAAGACGGTACTTGTATCAGAGATTATATCCACATATCAGATTTAGTAGATGCTCATATTAAAACTTTTGAATATATAAACAAAAAATGTAAATCACTTATTTTGAATTGTGGTTATGGAAAAGGATATTCAGTTTTAGATATAGTAAAAATATTTAAAAAATACAATAATCAATTAACAATAAATTATAAAAACAGAAGAACAGGTGATGTGGGTATGGTTCAAGCAAACGTTAAAAAAATTAAAAATATTTTAAAATGGAAACCAAAATATAATAATATTGATAAAATAATCAAAAGTTCAATAAAGTGGGAAAAAAAACTTAAATTTAATTAAATTTTAAAACCTGCAGATTTTGCATCTTTATAGAATGCCTTAACTGTTTCTTTGGTCAATTGATTAAATGACTTTCCAAATTTTTCAATTTTTTCAATTGTATTAGGTGGAATAGTTATAATATGACAACCTAATTGTTTGGCCTGAATATAATTATATGGCTCTCTTACACTGGCCCATAAAATTTCAACATTTTTAAATTTTTTTGCTAAGCGAATAGATCTTTTAAATTCAGGAATAGGATCTTTACCTGTATCTCCTGCTCTTCCTGCAAATATCGAAATAATTACTTTTGACTTTTTATTTATAAGTTTCAGAATTTTTTTTGATTGTTGAGAGTTATAAACAGCAGTTATGTTTAATTTAATATTCATACCATTTAATTCTTTAATAATTTTACCTGTAAAAATTCCTTTTGAGTTTGTAACCGGTATTTTTACATACACATTTTTTCCCCATTCATTAATCTTTAACGCTTGATCTTTCATATTTTTATAATCATCAGCAAATACTTCTAATGAAACTGGCTTATTTTTACAAATTTTAAGAATATTTTTAGAATATGTTTTATAATTTTTTGCACCAGCTTTTTTCATCAAGCTTGGATTAGTAGTAAATCCTTTAACAATATCTTTTTTATTAAATTTTTTAATTTGATTCAACTCAGCAATATCACAAAAAATTTTAGTTTTTATTTTCATTGATTAAAATGATTATAAAATTTTTTTGTTAAAAGCTAGTTATTATTCGTTATGTTATCTTTTTAAAATATTTTTTTCTTAAATTTGAAAAAAACCTTCTTATAAATGCAGCTGCAACTCCTAAAATTACTGCAAAAACAATAGAGAAAAGTCCGTATAAAATTGGGACTTCTACTGATATTCTTTTAATAAACATTGATAATGGATTTAAATCATTTTTGTCGATTTTTGTAATTTCTTGGACAGTGTGTTCTGCAAAAAAAGTATCATAAGCTATAGCAATACCAACAACCAATAATAAAACTGCAAGAAGAGTTTTTAGACCTGTGCTATCAACTGACTCACCTAGTTTTTGTCCACACTGTACACCAATGATTGATCCTGTTACTAACATAAAAACTAAAATCAAATCAATAGATCCATAATTGAATGCATGAAGAAAAGTTACAATTATACTTACAAAAATTGTAACAAATAAAGAAGTTCCAGGAATTAATTTTGTTGGCATTCCAATTATATAAATCATTGCTGGAACCAAAATAAATGCACCACCTATTCCCATAATTGCTGCAATGAAACCAACTATCAATCCAATAATAATTGGGGTAAACGCACTTTCGTATAACTTAGATTTTTGAAAACGCATTCTTAATGGAAGACCATGAATCCAATAATGCACGTGTAATTTTTTTTTAGTTGTAATTTTTTTTCTTGCTTTGTCAATTTCACCAAGACCTTCAACAAGCATTGCTGTACCAATAATTGCTAAAATATACATATAAGCTAAAGATATAACGATATCAATTTTTCCTATTCCTTTAAAATATGTAAAAGTCCAAATTCCAATTAGCGTTCCTACCGCTCCTCCAATGACAATCATAAATCCCATTTTATAATCTAAAGTATCTTTTAAGTAATGAGTTGTTGAGCCTGATACAGACGTTGCGAGAATATTATTTGCTTCGTTTGCAACTGCATATGTTGGTGGTACGCCAAGAAATATTAAAAAAGGAGTCATTAAAAAACCTCCCCCAACTCCAAACAATCCTGAAAGAATTCCAACTATTCCACTTAATGAAAAAATTGCTAAAACGTTTACTGAAACTTCTGCAATTGGTAAAAATACATCCATAAATATTTAATTAATGGATATTCCTGAAGTTAATTGTTGTCAATTTTAATTTATTGATAAAAGAGTGCCGATTAAAATAATTCCCCAATAAGCTGAAAGCCCTATAAAAATACTTGTTTTTAATTTGTTTTTTTTTATTTCAGAAGGTAAATTTTTGATTAAATCAGGCATTATTAAGCCTAATTAACACGGACCAAGAATTTGTCAAATCATTAATGAATATTAAAAAATAATTTTTCTAAGAAAAACATATTTATATTTAGTAGATTGTAGCTCCAAAAACTTTTATCTCTTCACCTTCCATACCAAGAACTAATCTACCCAAGAACTCTCCTTCTATCTCTTTACTTCGTTGTTTAAAAAGAATAGTTATGTTTTTTCCTCTTCTAAGGCATCCAAATGCTTCGTAATCCTCTTTTAGGCTAGTTAAAAGTTTGTTATTTGACCATTGTTTTCCAAGTTCAACCTCATTAGCTCCAAAAAGCATTTGTGTACCAAAATCTTTTGTGAAACCACCATAATCTTTGATATTTGAGCTTTTGACAAGATTATCCCAAATAGGTTTAGCAATTGCTATAATCTCATCATCAGATTTCTCTAGAAGATTCATATTTTAATTACAAATATTTAAGAAGCTTTTTTCTTCTCGTTCTCATCAACAATGTGATAAACCGGTACCTTTTCCATGGTAAATTTTCCAGTATTTGGATCACGTCTGGAAACTGTTAAACAATGCCAGTTATCATCATCTAGTTTCATGTGATCACCTCTATAATAGTATCCAGGCCATCTAGTTTCTTCACGGAACATAGTGTGTTCTGTTACACACTGAGAAGTCAATGCTCTATGCTTTAATTCCCAAGCTCTCATCAATTGGTGATAATCCTCAGCTCCAACATTCTCTAAATCTTCTTCAAGCCAAGCTAAAAGTTCTAAGCCTCTTTTAAGCATATTTCCGTTAGTCATATAATTTGTTGCTATACCACCAACATATTCGTCCATAATTCTTTGTAGACGTTGAAGTCCTTGAATTGGAGATATAAAGCTAGGTGAGACTGTTCCACCTGTGATCTCATTTTGACCTACAGTGTAATTTTCTAATGGTTTGTACACTGCTTTTTTAAAATCATCACATTGTTTATCTGAAACTTTGATATCAACTGCTTTTTGATCTTCAATATATTTAACAGCTGCTTTTGCTGCTAAACGACCTTCAGTAAATGATCCAGAAGAAAATTTATGGGCACTGCCACCTACAGTATCACCAGCTCCAAATAATCCTTCGATAGTTAACATTCTATTATAACCCCAGAAGTATTCTGGTGGAGATAAATCTTCAGGACCACTAACCCAAGCACCAGAGCATGTGGCATGAGAACCCATAACATAAGGTTCTGATGTAGTCAATTCAGGGTTTGTGTATTTAGGGTCAATGTTTTGAGAAGCCCAAACAACAGCTTGTCCAACAGTCATACCTAAAAAGTTTTCCCAACCCACTGTTTCTAAATGTGGATCTTGAAAAGCTTCTGTTGTAACCATATGAATTGGTCCACCACCAGCCATAGTTTCTTGTATAAACGCATGGTTTCTCAAACATGTAGGTGTTGGATGGTGATCAATGTATTCACCAACTAATTCTTTTGTTTGGTCATACCATTTTTTCTCATAATTCTCTCCATTTGCATTTTGAGTATAAGTTTTAAGATGTAAAAAATATGCTCCAACTGGACCATAACCATCTTTAAATCTACATAACACAATTCTATTTTCCATTTGTGTCATTTTAGCTCCAGCAGCAATGGGTAAAGCATAAGCTGAACCATTACTCCAAGGTGCATACCAAGTTCTTCCCATACCTTCACCAACTGCTCTAGGTTTGAAAATGTGAGATGCTCCTCCAGCTGCAACAATAACTGTTTTCGATCTAAAAACGTGGAAATCTCCAGTTCTCATATTAAATCCAACTGCTCCACCTACTCTATTTTCTTTAGATTCATCCATTAAAAGATGAGTAATCATAATTCTATTATAAATCTTATCAGCAGATTTCTTTGCAGCTTCTGCAACAATAGGCTTATAGCTTTCACCATGAATCATGATTTGCCATTTACCTTCTCTAAGATAACGTCCAGTTTTTTCATTTTTCATCATTGGTAAGCCCCATTCATCAAACATATGAACAGTTGAGTCTACATGACGAGCCATATCGTAACCTAAATCTTCTCTAACCATTCCCATCAAATCATTACGAGCATATCTTACATGATCTTCTGGCTGATTTTCTCCCCATTGCATACCCATGTAACAGTTAATAGCATAAAGGCCTTGAGCAACAGCTCCACTTCTGTCGATATTTGCTTTCTCTACACAAATAATTTTCATGTTTCTTCCCCAGTGTCTAGCTTCAAAAGTAGCACCAGTGCCAGCCATACCACCACCAACAACTAGAACGTCACAGTCCTCATAATGTGTCTTATGTTTAGCCATTAGTAATAAACTCCTTTTTTAAATGAGTCTTTTGGTACTGATGGTAATTCACCATCAATATTTAAACCTTGAGGTTCTGTATAAAGTCTTTGTGAATTAATTTCACCTTGGTTAGGTTTATCACCTTCAGCCAATTTAGGAATAAATTTTCCCCAAGGTTTAGTTGTAATTGGTGAAACAAAATCTTTTGTAGTTCCATTTCTAAATTTAATTTTCCAAGAAATCGTTCCTTTTTCTTCTTCACGTCTAACTCTAACGCTGTGTCCCATTGGTGCAAAATCAGCGTAACCCCTTACATCAATTGCATGATTGGGGCATGCTTTTACACATGAATAACATTCCCAACAAAAATTAGGTTCAATATTTTTTGCACGTCTGATATTTTCATCTATGTGCATAATGTCCGATGGACAAATATCTACACAATGACCACATCCATCACATCTCGTCATATATACAAATGTTGACATATTATTTTTTCTCCTTTTTTGAATTTATCATATTAATAATGTTTTGGTTGTTCTCTTTTAATACCTAAACCAAATTGTTTTGGTGCATCAGCTAATGGAGGAAGATTATCTCTGGAACCATCAGCTTCTGCTAAATTTTTTTGGATTGCTGCACCTGGCTTATAAAACATATGAGCAAATTTTGACCAGTATACTCCACCAAATAATGCAATGTTTGATAAGACATATAAAACTAAATAAACTTTATCATCCCATCTATTCTCTAGATTTAAAGATTGTGTATATGACCAAGCCAAGCCAAATGTTGCACAAGCCAATAATGTTAAAACAAATAAATCTGCTTTAATAATTCTGTACCAAGGGTGTGCTTCAGCAAGAACATCTACTCTTAAGAATAACCAAAACCAGTAACCACCTACGCACGTCATTATTGCACCCACATGCCACATCATTGGCCAAATATTTGGAGTTACAGCATCAGCTGAAGAATAACAAAAGATCATAACTACTGAAGATACCCAAAACAAAATAGTACCCCACATACCTAACACATGTGCCACTCTTCTTTTGCCGATTCCAAGTTCTGCAGTTGTGGCGATGTCATGAACAACCGTTTTAGCAATTATAGCTGCTTTATGACCAGTACCAAGTTCTCTTTCTGCAGATAATTTTGCTTTTTTTGCGTTGTTAAAAAAATATGTAATGTTTTTATGGTGTATCATCTGAATAACAGTTCCAAAAAAAATTAGAGCCAGCATTATTAATACAAAGC
>CALSWN010000018.1 GCA_943841085.1 uncultured Candidatus Pelagibacter sp.
TAAAAATCTTCTTTCAAGATTATTAATTACTCCTTCAAAGGTTTTTTTTGTGTGAGTATTTTTCATATCCATCATCATAATTAAATTTGATCTCTTCTTCATCAGATCCATATAAGATTATATCTTTAATTTTTTTTGGTAATTTTTTCCATTTGTCATCAAGTGAAAAACTATAATGTTTAGCAATTGATGCTAATGTTTGAGCATAATATAGAGTCGTAGATTTAGCCCATGGTTCAATTGCACCATCGGCAATGCTTTTTTTTTCATCTGGAATTACTAAATTAGGATCTACATTTAATTTTATTCCGATACCTTCACACTCTTCACATGCTCCATATGGACTATTGAAAGAAAAAAGTCTCGGTTCAATTTCTTCAATTGTAAATCCACTTTCAGGACAAGCAAATTTAGTTGAATAGATTAGTTTTTCAGTTTTTCGAAATTTTTGAGGCAATGTTTCATCTTCGTATTCAACAAAAACTAATCCGTTAGATAAGTTGACTGCTGTCTCAATACTTTCTGCTAACCTATTACCTAATTTTGAATTTAATACAATTCTATCAATTAGAACTGAAATATCATGTTTTAGTTTTTTATCTAAATTAGGTGATTTATCAATATCATATAAAACATTATCAATTTTAATTTTTCTAAATCCTCTTCTTTTATAACTTAAAATATCTTTTTTATATTCACCTTTTCGACCTCTAACCACGGGAGCATAGATGTATATAGTTGATTTTTTTGGAAGTTTTTTTACTAAATCCACAATTTGAGTTATTGTTTGTGATGTAATTGGTTTGCCTGTAAACGGAGAATAAGGAATACCCGCCCTAGCAAATAAAACTCTCATATAATCATAAATCTCAGTGACGGTAGCAACAGTTGATCTCGGATTTTTAGATGTGTTTTTTTGTTCAATAGCTATTGCTGGACTTAATCCCTCTATTAGATCCACATTGGGTTTTTTCATTTTATCTAAAAATTGTCGTGCATAAGCTGATAAACTTTCAACATAACGTCTTTGACCCTCTGCATATATAGTGTCGAAAGCTAAAGATGATTTTCCTGAGCCAGACAGACCAGTTATTACTACAAATTGATCTTTAGGGATTTCAACAGAAACATTCTTTAAATTGTGTTCTTTTGCACCCTTGATAACTATCTTTTTGATCATAATTTTAGTTGCTTTAGATTAATAAAATTAATATTCAGGTTAAATTGTGATATAAATTACATTAAATTAATTAACAAATTAAATTATTATGGCTGGAAGTTTAAATAAAGTATTATTAATTGGACGTTTAGGCGCAGACCCTGAAATTAAACAAATGGTAAATGGTAAAAGTGTGGCTAGATTAAGCTTGGCCACTAGTCAATCTTGGAAGGACAAGTCTTCAGGTGAAAAAAAAGAAAAAACAGAATGGCACAGAATAGTGGTATTTAATGAGGGTTTAGTAAATGTAGTCCAACAGTACCTAAAAAAGGGTGCTCAAATCTATGTTGAAGGCCAAATCACAACAAGAAAATGGAAAGATGAACAATCTGGCCAAGATAAATATTCAACTGAAATTGTGATACAAGGTTACAATTCTTCTCTTACAATGTTAGGAGGAGGTAATAATAGTGGTGGTGGTATTCAAAACGATAATTCCATACCCTTAAATTCCCCAGAGGATTCGTCTCAAGCATCAAACGATATGGATGATGAAATTCCATTTTAGTTTTTATGCAAAAAACAGAAATTTCTAAAGAAAAAAACATAAAACAAATCTCAATGCATGACGAGATGAGCTCGTCTTATTTATCTTATGCGATGAGCGTTATTGTGAGTAGAGCGCTACCCGATATAAGAGATGGATTAAAACCTGTTCACAGAAGAATTTTATATGCAATGTATAAAGGCGGGTACGATTGGAGCAAACAGTTTAGAAAGTCAGCAAGAATTGTTGGAGATGTTATTGGTAAATATCACCCTCACGGTGATCAATCAGTTTATGATGCTTTGGTAAGAATGGTTCAAGATTTTTCTATGAGTTTACCATTAGTTCAAGGTCAAGGTAACTTTGGGTCAATTGATGGTGATCCTGCTGCAGCTATGAGATATACAGAAACAAGATTGGCAAAAGTTGCACAATATTTAATTGATGATATTGAAAAGAATACAATTCAATACAAAAGTAATTATGATGAAACAGAAAAAGAACCTTCTGTTTTACCTGCACAATATCCAAATTTATTAGTGAATGGAGCAGGCGGTATAGCTGTTGGAATGGCGACTAGTATTCCCCCACACAACTTAGGTGAAATAATTGATGGTACTTTAGCTTTAATTGAAAATAAAGATATTAAGATTAAAGATTTAATGAAGCACATACCAGGCCCTGATTTTCCAACAGGTGGAGTTATAATAGGAAAAAGCATAATTAAAGATGGATATAATATAGGTCGTGGCTCCTTTAAAATAAGAGGTGAAATTTCAATTGAACCACAAAAAAACGGAAGAGATAGACTCGTTATTACTTCAATACCTTACCAAGTAAATAAATCAGTACTTAATGAAAGAATAGCTCAACTAGTTAGAGATAAAAAAATTGAAGGCATTAAAGATATTAGAGATGAGTCCAATAGAGAAGGAATTAGAGTTGCTATAGATTTAAGAAATGGAGTTGAACCTGAAACAATCAAAAGACAACTTTATAAAAACACTTCTATTGAAAGTTCATTTGGATTTAACTCATTAGCAATTGTTG
This sequence comes from uncultured Candidatus Pelagibacter sp., assembly GCA_943841085.1. Lineage (GTDB taxonomy): Bacteria > Pseudomonadota > Alphaproteobacteria > Pelagibacterales > Pelagibacteraceae > Pelagibacter. The sequence continues at coordinate 2,757 of CALSWN010000018.1, forward strand.
ATGGAAAACCTAAGACATGTAATCTTAAAGACTTTTTAACCAATTTTTTAACATTCAGAGAAGATGTTGTTATAAAAAAAACTAAATTTGATTTAAAAAAAGCTGAAGACAGAGCCCATATATTAATTGGATTATCAGTTTCTGTTGAAAACTTAGATAAAATTATAAAAATTATAAGATCATCAAAAACACCAGATGAAGCAAAAAAAACTATCCTTAAAACCAAATGGAAAATTAACAAAGCATTAAAATTGATTTCATTAATTGAAGATAAAAAAAATAAAAATCTATATTCATTATCCGAACCTCAAGTTGATGCAATATTAGAGCTTAGACTCCAAAAATTAACAGCTCTTGGAATCAATGAAATCGAAGTTGAGATTAAGAAATTATCTGATCTTATAAAAGGATATAAAAAAATTATAAATTCTAAAAAAGAATTATTTAAAGTCATAAGTGAAGAGCTTAAAACAATAAAAGAAAAATTTTCTGTTCCAAGAAGGACTAAAATTATTGATGCTGTATTAAATTATGACATAGAAGAAACTATTCAAAAAGAGTCTGTAATTATTACAGTTACACTTCAAGGATATATAAAAAGAGGTGCATTAAGTGGTGTTAAAAAACAAAAACGTGGTGGAAAAGGAAAGTCAGGTATCACAACGCGGGAAGCTGATTCTGTAATTCAAACACTTTCTGTAAATACACACACTTCAGTTTTATTCTTTTCAACCGAAGGCCTTGTCTATAAAATTAAAGCTTGGAAAATTCCTGAAGGTTCAGCTATATCTAAAGGTAAATCTTTATTTAATATTTTACCATTGAAGAGTCATCAATCGATAAGCTCAATAATGCCTTTTCCTGACGATGAAAGAGATTTAAAAAATTTACATATAGTTTTTGCTACAGCAAAAGGTAAGATCAGAAAAAATAGTCTTGATGACTTTTCTTCTATTAATGCAGCTGGAAAAATTGCTATGAAACTTGACTCTAATGATAAAATTGTTGGTGTTGAAATTTGTAAAGATGAACAAGATATAATGCTAAGTACGAAAAGCGGAAAATGTATTAGATTTGAGTCTAAAAAACTGAGAGTTTTTAAAGGAAGATCTTCAAAAGGTATTAAAGGTATCGATTTATCAACCCATGACGAAATAGTTTCATTATCAATAATAAATCATGAAAAAATAAAAAAAATAAATAAAAAAGAAAAATCTGAATTAGTTAAAGATTCGAGATTTATACTTTCTATAACGGAAAATGGATATGGAAAAAAAACATCACATTATGATTATAGAGTAACTAATAGAGGTGGCAAAGGTATCATTGGAATAATTAATTCACCAAGAAATGGAAATATATGCTCGTCTTTTCCAGTTTTTGAGGGTGACGAAATAATGATGTCCACTAATAAAGGTAGAATTATTAGAGTTGCTGTTAAAGAAATAAGATCAGCAGGCAGAAATACTCAAGGTGTTAGAATTATTAAACTATCAGGAGATGAAAAAGTAGTATCAGCTATTAAAATTGATGATAACCTGGTTTAATGAAAAAGATTGCCATATACCCCGGTACATTTGATCCAATCACATTTGGTCACATAGATGTTATTAAAAAAGCTTTAAAACTTTTTGATAGAGTAGTTGTTGCTGCTTCAGATGGTACTAATAAAAATTATCTTTTTGACTCAATTGAACGAATTGAATTAATCAGAAAAGCACTTTTTGTTGATCTGAACTTTGATAAGAAAAAGATTGAAATCATTTCTTTTACATCATTAACAACCGATTTATGTAAAAAATATAAATCAAATATTATTTTAAGAGGTTTGAGAGCTGTTTCTGACTTTGAGTACGAATTTCAATTAGCTGGAATGAATAGAAAATTAAATAATGATATTGAAACAATTTTTTTAATGTCTGATGTAGAAAATCAAATTATTTCTTCCAGATTTGTTAAAGAAATTGTTAGATTAAAAGGAGATATCAGAAAATTTACTACAAAAAGTACAATAAAGTCTTTAAAAGAAAAATATGAATAATTTAATTACAAAAATTTTAATTTTATTTTTTATACTAACCAACAATATAATAGCAGAGGAAAATACAATGATTATAGAACTTAAAGATGGAGACGTAAAAATTGAACTTTTTGAAGATGTGGCACCTAACCATGTTCAGAGAATTAAACAACTAGCAAAAGAAGGTAAATACGATGGTGTTGTTTTTCATAGAGTAATTAATGGTTTCATGGCCCAAACTGGAGATGTAAAATTTGGTAATTCTTCTAACGACGAATTTGATTTAAGAAGAGCTGGTATGGGCGGATCAAATTTACCTGATCTCAAAGAAGAATTTAATAACTTACCACATGAGAGAGGAACATTATCAATGGCACGTTCACAAGATCCAAATAGTGCAAACAGCCAATTTTTTATTTGTTTTAAAGAAGCTTCATTTTTAGATAGACAGTATACAGTTTTTGGCAAAGTTATTGAAGGCATGGAATTTGTTGATAAGATTAAAAAAGGCGATGAAAATAACAACGGTTCAGTTTCAGATCCAGATAAGATCATTAGCTTCAAATAATAACTATAACATTTATGGCATTAAAAAAATTTAGATTTAATGTCATTAAAAATGATAAGTTTGCAAGAGTTGGTTTAATTGAAACACACAGAGGCAACATTCAAACACCAGCTTTTATGCCTGTTGGTACGCAAGCTACTGTTAAAGCTTGCTTAATTGATGATATCATTAAAACTGGCTCTGAAATAATACTATCAAACACTTATCACTTAATGATTAGACCGGGTGTTGACAGAATTATATCAGCAGGTGGTCTTCATAAGTTTATGAATTGTAAACTTCCGATACTTACAGACTCAGGTGGATTTCAAGTTATGTCTCTTTCAAAATTAAATAAAATAGATATGGAAAAAGGTGCAATTTTTAACTCACATGTTGATGGTAAAAAATTTATATTAAGTCCGGAGGAAAGCATTAGAATTCAAAAGGGTTTAGATTCTGACATAGTAATGATCATGGATGAATGTCCCAAAAAAACTACGGACTATAATCTCATTAATAAATCAATGGAACTATCTATATATTGGGCTGAACGATCAAAGGTTGCTTTTGGATTAAATCCTCACAAAGGATTATTTGGAATTGTACAAGGAGGTTTGTTCAAAGAATTAAGGGTTAAATCACTTAATGCCTTAACAAAAATTAATTTTGATGGGTATGCAATAGGTGGACTTGCTGTTGGTGAATCACAGAAGGAAATGTTTGAGGTATTAAATTATCTTAAAGAATTAATGCCTATTGAAAAACCAAGATATTTGATGGGTGTAGGAACTCCTGCTGATATACTCGGTGCAGTTAAGCGGGGCGTTGACATGTTTGATTGTGTAATGCCTACAAGGTCTGGAAGAACTGGATTAGCATTTACCTGGAATGGGAGGATAAACATCAAAAATAATAAGTATAAAAATGATAACGAACCACTAGATGAAAAATGTTTAAACTTGAGCTTAAATAAGTATTCAAAAAACTATTTAAATCATCTTTTTAATACAAATGAAATACTAGGTTCAACACTACTTACACTTCATAATATCAATTTTTATCAAGAATTAATGACTGCAATTAGAGAAAACATCAAAAAGGGAACATTTGATAAATTTCATGATAAATACATTGATAAGTTGTAATTAAAATATTTGCATTTATTAAGGTTTTGCAATAAGTAATTGTTTTTTGGTATTAAAAATTATTTAAGTTTAGATATTTTTTTATTGTTTAAATTTTTAAGTGTAAAGAAATTTAAAAATTTTAAAGAAGACTTAACCAAAAGTTTTTTTTTAAAATTAGATAAAAAAAAACACTCATCTTCACTTTATTAATTTTTATGTGGGCCCTTAGCTCAGTTGGTAGAGCAATTCCCTTTTAAGGAATGGGTCGATGGTTCGAGTCCATCAGGGCTCACCATAAATTTTATCATGTAGTAATCGGTGGGAAGCCCAATATTATTTCATTTTCCCATTCAGTTAATTTTTTAATTCTTTGCGATGAAGAGGGGTGAGTACTTAAGAATTGAGGAGTTTTTTTTCCTTTATTAGATTTTATCATTCTTTTCCAAAGTTCTTTTGTTTCACGAATATCGTAACCTGATAATGAGGCAAAAATCATTCCTAAATAGTCAGCTTCAGTTTCTTGAGTCCTAGAAAAAGGATTCATAATTCCTATTTGAGAAAGTAAACCAACAGTGTTCATTCCAGTAGCACGATTAATTTGTGATAATTTACCGCCAGTGAAAATATCAATTAGAGAAGTGCTCGTCTGCAATATTGCTCCTCTGCTTGCTCGTTCTACACCATGTTTTGCAACAGCATGTGCAATTTCATGACCCATAACTGCTGCAAGTCCATTTGTGTTTTGTGTTACATCTAAAATTCCAGTGTAGACAGCTATTTTTCCCCCTGGCATACACCAAGCATTTTTAACTTTTTTATTCTCTATTAAAATATATTCCCAATCGAAATTAGTAGTTGGATCTTCAACACCTGTTTTTTTAAAGTATTCAGAAATAGAATTTTCTATTTCACTGCCAATAACTTTTATTTGTTTAAGTGTTTTTTTATCATCACTCATTTTTTCTTTACTTTTAATTTTTTCATAAATTTGTGCTGCTTGAGCATTTAACCTGGACTCTGGGATTATCTTTAATTGTCTTCTATCTGTAATAGGGGCTGTTGAACATCCATTTATCATAGCACCACAGCAACCACACCCAATATAATTTAAAAATTTTCTTCTATTCATTTTGATAAAATTTTGTTAATTATATAAATACTATTTATGAATTTAAACAATAAAATTTTAGTTGTATTTTTTGTAGTAATTGTTTCATTTGTTATTTATTCAAGCTATCATTAAATAAGATAAATATGCCTAATAAAAAAAAATCAATCGCTCTAAAATTAAGAAATTATTTTTTTACTGGTGTTATTGTTTTGATACCAATAGGATTTACACTCTATTTAAGTAAATTTCTTATAAATTTATCTACAAAATTAGTTCCAGCTGGTTTAAATCCTAATAACTATCTTCACTTTTCAATACCGGGAATAGAAATTATTTTAACTATTATGTTTATCACTATTGTTGGTGGACTTTCTTTGTCTTTTTTGGGAAAAAAACTTTTACAATTAGTTGATGAAATTTTTAAAAAAATACCAATCTTAAGAACTATTTATTCTGCAATTGGTCAAATGACCGATTCTTTTCGGAACCAAGATAATAATAAGAAAAGTGTAGTTTTAATTGAATATCCAAGAAAGGATGTATGGGCTGTCGGTTTTGCAACTAAAGAAAATACTGGTGAAATTAAATCAAAAACAAATAATAACATTGTAAGCGTATTTGTTCCAACTACTCCAAATCCAACAAGCGGATTTTTATTAATGGTGCCAAAAGAGGATTTAATTTATTTAGACATGTCATTTGAAGAGGCATCAAAATTTATTGTTTCTGCTGGAACATCAACACCAAAATATTAGATTATATCATTAATTATATCTGCTTGATCATATAATTTTAGTAAAGCTTTATATTTATTTATATTGATATTTTCAATTTCAATTTTTTTAATTTGTTTTTCAGCTAACAAAAATAGATCCTCATTTTGAATAGGATCTGCTAATTTAAAATATTTCATCCCGCTTTGTTTAAAACCTAAAAGATCACCAAAACCTCTTAACTTCATATCTTCTTCAGATATTTCAAATCCATCATTAGAATTTTTTAATATATTAATTCTTTTTTTTGCATTAGCGCTTAAATTTGATTTAAACATTAATATGCAACTAGCTTGTTTCGAGCCTCGACCAACTCTACCTCTTAATTGATGCAATTGAGATAATCCAAACTTGTTTGCATTTTCTATTATTATTACATTTGCATTTGGAAAATCTATTCCAACTTCTATTATTGTCGTCGAAACTAAAATTGAATATTCTTTGTTGAGAAATTTATTTAATATTTTTTCTTTTTCCTCATTGTCAATTTTTCCATGAAGTAAGGCAACATCATTTGGAAATAATTTACTAAGAAATTTATACTTATTAACAGATGACTGATGATCTAATTTTTTGGACTCTTCAATTAAGGGGCATACCCAAAAAATTTGATTTCCTTCTTTTATTTCTTTTTTAACAAATTTAATAACATCATCTATTTTACCCTCTAATTTACTGTAAGTTTTAACTTCTTTTCTATTATTAGGTTTTTCTTTAATAATTGAAACATCCATGTCACCATAAACAGACATAGTTAACGTTCTTGGTATTGGAGTTGCCGACATTAAAAGAACATCACAATTATCACCACCCTTATCTGAGAGAAGTTTTCTTTGTCTAACACCAAATTTATGTTGTTCATCAATAATAATATATCCTAGTTTTTTAAAAATTATTTTTTTTTGGAATATTGAATGTGTTGCGAAAATCATATCAATATTCTTATTTTCTAAATCTTTAAGTATTTTTTTTTTATTACTATTTTTGCTTTTACTTGACAATAATTCGATACTTATATTTTTTGGGAATATTTTTTTTGCAGACTCAAAATGTTGTCTTGCTAATATTTCAGTAGGAGCCATTAAAGCAACTTGAAAACCAGAATTAATAACATTTAGAGCACTTATTAATGAAACAATTGTTTTACCACTACCAACATCACCTTGTAAAAGTCTAAACATTTTACTTTTTGAATTTAAGTCATCATTAATCTCTTCTAAAGATTTCTTTTGATCGTTAGTGAGGTTAAATTTTAGTTTGCTAGTGATTTGATTTTGAGCTTTTTTTGTAAAGTTTTTTGAAGTTTTTTTAATTTTCTTAATCTTTTTTCTAATTTCAGAATTGACTAAAAACGATGCTAAAATCTCATCATAAGCCAATCTTTTGTAAAAATTTGATTTATAATTATCTATGTTTGTCGGATCATGTAATTTAATTATTGAGCCATTCCAACTTTCGTTATTAAACAGTTTCAATGTGTCTTTATCATGCCATTCGTTCAATATTGGTAAATTTAGCAAAATTTGTTTGATAATTTTATTATAAGTCTTTTCTGTAATCCCCTCAGTTAAAGAATATTTATTATCTATACTTTCAACTAAAGAACTATCTTGTGAAATATATGTTGGATTTGTAACTTGATAGACTCCTTTAAAAGCACTAATTTTTCCATTTATAGTAACCTCTTGATTTAAAGGTAAAATTTTTCTGATATATCCCTCATGACTGTTAAAAAACACACAATTTATTTTACCTGTTTCATCTATACAATTAACTCTATTAGGGAGATTCCTAACTCTTGGAAATTGATATTTTAAAGGAATAACTTTAATAGTATGACTTTTTCCTATTTGTAAATCACTTATCTTACTTACCAGAGTTCTATCAGTGAAAGACTTTGGAAGTCTCCAGAGTAAATCAAAAATATTGTTAACCTTTTTTTTCTTTAAAATTTGCATGGTTTTTTTACCAACGCCATTCAACTTTGTTAGATCAGCTAATAAATAATTATAATTATTTTTATTTTTCATGTCATATACAATATAATAATATTTATGATCATTAATATAAAGGATTTGAAAAATAAGATAATTTATAGAGCAAACTATCGTGGTACAAAAGAAATGGATGAATTGCTTAGTTCATTTACTAAAAAATATATTAATCAATTAAAAAAAGAAGAGTTAACACTTTTATGTAATTTGTTAGATTACGATGATGAGAGTCTTTATAAGCTTAATCAAGATCTACCGATGAGTATAAAAATTGAAACTAATAAAGTTGTAGAATTATTTAAAAGTTATAAATTTAATAATAAATAATAGTGGCGGAGAGACTGGGATTCGAACCCAGGATGGAGTTGCCCCCATGCCGGTTTTCAAGACCGGTGCTTTCAACCGCTCAGCCATCTCTCCGTTAGCAAGGTTTTATAATCATAATTTTTTAATTCAACAATAAAATAGACAAATCAATAATTTAATGAATTATGTTAAAAATCATTAATATAATGAAAAATAAAGACTTTAGTAAAGGTATCGCACTAACAGCGCTAGGCTCTTTTTGGTGGGGAGTAATTGGTGTGTTGTATTTTGAATCTATTTCTTTCATAGGTCATATAGAGGTAGTTTTACATCGCTGCATTTGGACTACTTTTTTTCTCGTATTAACAACAATTTATTTTTCTAAGTGGAAAATATTTAAACTCATCATTAAAAATTATAATCAATTAATAACTCTTTTTTTTTCTGGTTTTTTAATTTTTATTAATTGGGCTGTATGGATATATGCAGTTGCAAACAATCAAATCATAGATGCGAGCTTTGGTTATTTTATTATGCCAATTTTAAGTGTTTTTTTAGGAAATATTTTTTTTAAAGAAAAATTAAATAAAAAAAGAAGACTATCAATTTTATTGGTTTTAATTTCAATATTCTATTTGTTATTTTTAGATATTAAAGCAATCCCATGGGTAGGTTTAGTTGTAGCATTAAGTTGGGGTTTTTATAATTTATTGAGAAAAAAAATAAATGTTGACACTGATGTCGGTCTTTTAATTGAAAGTTTGTTTATTTTACCATTTGCGATCGTAGCTTTTTATTTGATTGTACAAAATGGGCAAAATGATTTTAATTTTACTAATCCTTCTTTAATGTTTTATTTACTTTTAGCTGGACCTATGACTGTGATACCTTTGTTTCTTTATGTTAGAGGTGTTGAGCTATGTGGGCTAGGTCCTACTGGCATGATCTTCTATATAACACCAACATTTCAATTTATTCTGGGTTTTTTTTATTATAATGAAATATTTTCAATCACAAAGTTAGTTAGCTTTATTTTAATCTGGATTGCTGTAATAATTTATTTAAAAGATTTATATGAAAATTAATAAAATACTAATTATATTTTTTTTAACACTTTTTACATCACCTGTAATATCAGTGGAACAAACTTTTAATCAGTGGTTGATTGAGTTCGAAAAGTATGCCCTTAAGAATAATATTTCAAAAGAAACTTATAATAAAACTATGACAAAAGTTATCTTTCTACCAAAAGTAATAAAGTATGACAGATATCAACCTGAATTTTATGAAGATACTAAAACATATATTTCTAAAAGAACATCAGAAAAAAAAATTAAACAGGGCATTAAGCTTTATAAAAAAAACAAAAATTTTATAGAATCAATTGATGAAAAATTTTCTGTAGAAAAAACATTACTTTTATCTTTAATGGGTATTGAAACAAATTTTGGCACATATGTTGGCAAAATGGATATTCTGTCTTCACTTGCAACATTAAGTTTTGATAAAAGAAGAAGAGATTTTTTCACTAAAGAGTTAATTACAATTCTTCAGTTAGTTGAAAAAGGAATTATTGATCATAATTTATTGTATGGATCATGGGCTGGTGCTTTTGGAAATTTTCAATTTATGCCTAGCACAATAAAAAATTATGCTATTGATTATGATAATAATGATATGATTGAATTGAAGTCTACAAAGGACTCATTTGCATCAGCAGCTAACTATATAAATAAAATTGGTTGGAAAAAGCAACAACCTTGTTTTATAGAAATTTCACTAAATGAAAACGTTCCAAAAAATTTATTAAATACATCTGCCAAAAAATTAAATAATAAGAAAAGATTTAAAGATTTAAAAAAATTTATTTTGAATAAAAATGAATATGATATTGATGAAAATCTAATTGGAGCAATTATAACACCAGATAAAGATATTATCCCAGATTCGGAAAACCTCAAACCCGCATACATTGTTTTTGAAAATTATGAAAAAATACTTCAATGGAATAGGTCTTTAAGGTTTGGTTTAGCAGTCTGCACATTAAAAAAAAAGTTTGAAAATGCTTTATAAAAAAAGTTTATACATATTAATTTTTTTATTGTTAATGAATTGTTCAAATAAAAACTTCCAAAAAAAAAGTATAAATAATATCTTTGATAATAGCTATTCTAATAAAGGATTTGCTTTAATTTATAGTGAAAAGCTTTTTGAAAATAAAATAATTTCAAAAAAAATTGATGAACGGAGTTTAATAATATTTCAGAGAAATTTGAAAATCAATACTCAAGTTAAAATCACAAATATTTTAAACAATAAATTTATAATTGCTAAAGTTGGTAAAAAATCTAGTTATCCTTCATTTAATAATTCTGTTCTTTCAAAAAGAATTGCAAAAGATTTAGATTTAGATTTAAATGAGCCTTATGTTGAAATTATTGAGATAAATAAAAATACGGCATTTATAGCCAAAAAAGCAAAAACATTTGATGAAGAAAAAAAAGTCGCTAGTAAAGCACCAGTAAATAGTATCAGTATTAATGATTTAAAAATTACAGAGTCTAGTAAAGCAAAAAAGAAAAAGAAAAAGAAAAAAAGAAATTTTTCTTATGAAATTAAGATTGCAAGTTTTTATTTTGAAAGCACAGCTAAAATAATGCTTAATAGAATCAAAACAGAGACAATAATTACCAATCCAAAAATCAAAAAAATATCTGATAATGAATACAGAGTATATTTAGGTCCTTTTGATAACATTGATTCTCTTAAAAAATCGTATAATGGTATAAGTATATTGGAGTTTGATAACATTGAAATTATTAAAAATGATTAGATTGAATTTTTTAACTTTGTTTTTTGCATTATTGCTTGCATTTAATTCTAATGCTGCATTTGATATTAAGGCTAGAACAGCAATTCTTCAAGATTTCCTTTCTGGTGAAATCCTTTATGAAAAGGAGCCTGATAAGTCCATATATCCTGCATCAATGACAAAAATTATGACTGCTATTATAGCTTTTGATTTAATTAAAAGTGGTGATTTAGATTTGGATGAAAAGTTTTTTGTTTCAGAAAACGCTTGGCGCTTATCATCTGCTGGTTACTCATCAATGTTTATAATGGTTGGAGACGAAGTTAGTGTTGAGAACCTCCTAAAAGGAATAATAGTAGCATCAGGAAATGATGCCTGTGTTGCTTTAGCCGAAGGTATAGCAGGTACAGAAGAGGAATTTGCTATAATGATGACTGCTAAAGCCAAAGAGATCGGTATGACAAATTCAAATTTTGCTAACTCATCAGGAATAAACAATCCAAATAATGTCTCAACCGTTAGAGATATTATGATTATGTCAAATTATTTAATTAAACAATTTCCAGAAGAGTATAAATATTTTTCAGAAAAAGAATTTACTTGGGATAGAACGGGAGGAGAACCAATTAAACAAGGAAATAGAAATCCACTACTGTATAAAAATTTAGGTGCTGATGGAATAAAAACAGGTTATTTGGCTGTTGAAAAGTATTCATTAGCTTCATCTGTTAATAGAAAAGGAAGACGATTAATTGCTGTTGGAAGTGGTTTTAACAGCAAAAGTGAAAGATCAAGTGAGAGTGCGAAACTTTTAACCTGGGGGCTAACTAATTTTGATTTGATAGAAATTTCAAAATCCACCTCTCCGATTGGTAATATTGAAGTCTGGCAAGGAAAAAAGGAGTCTGTTGGTGCTTATGCTAAAACTGACATTTACAAAACTATTCCTAAAGCACGAAAAAAGTTTTTAAAAGTTTCTTTAAATTACAATGGACCAATTCAAGCTCCTATCAAAAAAGATGATCTATTAGGTAAATTAAAAATTACTTACAAAGGTGAATTGATAGATGAGCATAATTTATATGCATTTGAAGATATTAAAAGATTAAATGTATTTTCTAGGTTAATGAAATCAATTAATTTTTTAATTTGGGGCGATGTCTAAAAACCCAATAATAGTATTTGAAGGAATAGAAGGCTCTGGTAAATCTTACCATATAAAAAAAGTTTCAAATTTTTTAAAAAAAAAAAAAAGAAAATTTATTCAAATAAGGGAACCAGGTGGTAGTAAAAATTCTGAAAGAATAAGAAATCTAATACTTAATAATAAGTCAACATTTAATAAAAACACAGATCTGTTGTTATATTTATCAGCAAGAAGTGAAAATGTTGAATTAATAAAAAAGAATATTGGAAAAAAGATTGTATTAATAGATAGATTTAAAGACTCAACAATAGCCTACCAACATTATGGAATGGGCATAAATCTTAAACTTATAGCAACCTTAAATAACTACTTATTGAAGAATATTAATATTGATTTTACATTTTTAAATATTGTGAACATAAAAAACATGAAAAACAGATTAATGAAAAGAAAAAATTTGAATAGATATGATAAATTTGACAACAAATTTTACTCAAATGTACAGAAAGGTTTTATAAAACTACAAAAAAAAAATTCAAAAAAATATATGAAAATCGATTCAAATTTAGATATTGAATATAACGAAAAAATTATTTTAGATAAGATTAAAAGTTTAATATGAATATGAATTTAAGACCTAAAAATAACACTAGATTATACGGTATGAAATTTTTTTTTAATGAAATTATTGGCCTTTATAATAATGATAAAATGCCTACAAAAATTTTATTAACTGGAAAAAAGGGATTAGGTAAATCAACCTTAGCTTATCACATAGTTAATTATATTTTATCCCAAAAAGAAGAATTTAATTATGATATTAATAATAACGAAATAAATGAAAACAATAAATCTTTTAAGTTATTAAAAAACAATTCACACCCAAATTTTTATTTAGTTGATTTGAAAGAAGAAAAAAAAACTATTGATATCAGCCAAATTAGAGAAATGATTTCTTTTACAAACAAATCGTCATTTAATAATTTATCAAAATTGATTTTAATTGATAATATTGATTATTTAAATAAAAATTCTATTAATTCTTTACTGAAAATTTTAGAAGAACCAAATGAAAATATTTTTTTTATTTTAATACAAAATAATGAAAAATATATTTTACCAACCTTAAGATCCAGATGTCTAAATTTTAAAATTTTCTTCACATTTGAAGATTCTGTCAAAATAACAAATAATATTATTAAAAAAGATATATTTGATTTAATTGATCAAAATTTAATAAATTATTACAACACTCCAGGTGAATTAATATCTCTTATTAATTTTTCTTTGGACAATAAAATTAATCTTAAGAATTATACTATAAAGGAATTTTTAAACTTATTAATCGAAAATAGATATTATAAAAAAGACAAATTAATAAAGAATTTATTAATTAGCTTTATTGAATTATTTTTTTTAAAAGAATATAAGGACACATTAACAAAAAATTCTTTATTAAATATTTATCATAGCTTTCTTCATAAAATTCACAATATAGAAAAGTTTAATCTTGATGATGAAAGTTTGTTTATGGAATTTAAATCTAAGTTATTAAATGGATAAAAATTATTATATTACAACCCCTATATACTACCCCTCAGCAAGACCTCATATGGGTCACGCCTATTCGAGCATTATTGCTGATTTTTTTGCAAGATTTAAACGTATAGATGGCTATGATGTCCATTTTCTAACTGGCACAGATGAGCATGGATTAAAAATACAACGCGCTGCAGAAAAAAATAAAATAAACCCACTTCAATTTTGTGATCAGATAAGTCAAACATTTAGAGATTTATCTAAAAAATTAAATTTATCAAATTCTGATTTCATAAGAACTACTGAAGAAAGACATAAAAAAACTGTGCAATACTTATGGTCAGTTTTGGAGGGTAATAATGATATATATTTGTCAAAATATTCCGGTTGGTATTCTGTTTCTGACGAAGCTTTTTATAATGAAGATGAAATTTCAGAAAAAGAGGGAAGTAAAATTGCAACACTTTCTGGCTCATTAGTCGAATGGATTGAAGAAGAATCATATTTTTTTAGACTTTCTAAATGGCAAGATAAACTACTAGATTATTATGAAAAAAATCCAGATTTCATTTCTCCAAAATCAAGAAAAAATGAAGTTATTAGTTTTGTTAAAAGTGGATTAAAAGATTTATCTATAAGTAGAAAAGCTTTTTCATGGGGAATTAAAGTTCCAAATAATCCAAGTCACATCATTTATGTTTGGCTAGATGCACTTACAAATTATATAAGCGCATTAGATTATCCAAATACTAAGAGCGATTTATTTAAAAAGTTTTGGCCTGCCTCTGTTCATCTGATTGGTAAAGATATTTTAAGATTTCATGCAATTTATTGGCCAGCTTTTTTAATGGCTGCTAAAATTCCTTTGCCAAAAAAAGTCTATGGACATGGTTGGATTCTTTCTGGTGAAGAAAAAATGTCTAAGTCAAAAGGAAACATTTTAGACCCTTTAGATATTATTGATGAATATGGCTTGGACCCTTTAAGATATTATTTAATTAAAGAAGTATCTTTTGGCAATGATGGTAATATTTCACAAGATAAATTAGAAGATTGCATTAATAGTGATTTAGCAAATAATTATGGAAATCTTTGCCAAAGAGTAACTGCTTTTGCAGAAAAAAATTGTGAGTCTAAAATACCTTCTAATATAAAATTTAATGATGAAGATTTAATAATCTTAAACAAATTTTCCGAAAACTTATCTAAGTTACGAGTTGAAATTGATAATCAAAATATTAATTATTATATAAGTTTTATAGTACAGGCTCTATTTGACTCTAATAAATACTTTAATGATCAAGAACCATGGAAAAAAAAAGACAACAAACAAAGACTAGATACTATTGTTTATACCTCTTTTGAGATGATTAGAAAAATTTCATTTATGCTATATCCAGTTATTCCAAATTCTGCACTTAAAGTGCTTAGTATTTTTGACTTAAATTTTGATGACATAAAATTTGATTCAATTGCTAAACATGACTACCTACTTAATGGAAAAAAAATAAATAAAATAAATATATTATTTAAAAAAATAGAAAAAACAAATGATTGATTCACATTGTCACCTTGATCAGGACCCATTATTCAATAACCTTGACGATGTTATTAAAAGATCAAAAAATATAGGCATCAAGAAACTATTAACTATTTGTACTACAATTAAAAGTTTTGAAAAAATAAAAACAATAGTAAAAAAAGACCCAATTATATTTGGTACCTATGGTATACACCCACATGAAACTGAAAATGACCTTATAAATAAAAGTACTATAATAAAATCAGTAATAAATAATGATAAAATTATTGGGGTAGGGGAAACCGGATTAGATTTTTACTATAATCACAGCAATAAAGACAGGCAAATTAAAAGTTTTAAAGAACATATTGAGGCTTCAATTGAGCTTAATATACCGTTAATTATTCATTCTCGAAATGCTGAAAAAGAAACAATGGACATCCTTAGTGATTACAAATCAAACAAAATTAAGATTTTAATGCACTGTTTTACTGGCTCCTTTGAATTTTCAAAACAATTATTAAGTTTAGGTGCTTTCTTTTCAGCAAGTGGAATAATTACTTTTAAAAATAGTATTGAACTTCAAAACACATTTAAATCAATACCCTTCGAAAAACTTCTTATTGAAACAGATAGTCCTTTTTTAGCACCAATACCAATGAGAGGAAAAAAAAATGAACCTAGTTTTATAAAATATACTTTATTTAAATTGGCAGAATTAAAGAATATTTCAAATGTAGAAATGGAAAACATAAGTACAAACAATTTTAATAATTTATTTTTTTAATGAAACTGAAGTTTACTCTATTAGGAACAGGAAGTTCTATGGGTGTACCAAGACCAGATGGTTTTTTTGGAAAATGTGATCCAAAAAATAAAAAAAATTATCGAACTAGATGTTCAGCACTGATTTCTTTAGGAAAATACAATATATTGATAGATACAAGCCCAGATTTACGACAACAACTTTTAAAAGAAAAAATTAAATCAATAGATGAAGTTTTATTTACTCATATGCATGCGGATCAAACACATGGTATAAATGATTTAAGAGTTTTTTTTTTAAAAAACAAAAAAAAAATTCCTACATATTGTGACAAACTTACATCTAAATATCTTTATAAAAACTTCACATATTGTTTTACTAAAAAATATGACTATCCGGCAATTTTATCTCTAAAAAAGTTAAAAAAAAAATTTACTATTGGGAGCAGTAAAAATAAAGTTAATATTAGAGCCATTGAAGTTAAACATGGTTTAATAAATTCAATAGCTTACATTATTGATAATAAAATTGCTTATGTTAGCGATGCAAATAAATTATATCAAAAAGATTATTCATATTTTGAGGGATTGAGTTACTTAGTTATTGATTGTTTAAGAGTCAATAAACATCCTTCTCATTTTAATTTAGAGGAAATATTAGACCTTGTACAAAAATTAAAACCTAAAAAAACTATTTTGACTAATTTACATTCAGACTTAGATTATAAATGGTTATTGAATATTTTGCCCAATAATATATTACCAGGATACGACGGTTTAAGTTTTAATATTTAAAATGAGAAAAAATACTATAGTCATTACAGGTGGGGCTGGTTTTGTTGGATCTAACTTAATTGCTTTGTTGTTAAAAAAAACTAATTTTAAAATTGTTAGCATAGATAATTATTCAACTGGCACTAGAAAAAATCATATTAAAAACAAAAGGATAAAATATATTAAGGCAGATACAAAAAATATAGTAAAAATACTAAATAAGCCTAAAAATATATTATCACTTTTTCATTTTGGTGAATTTGCACGAATTTATCAAAGTTTCATTAAAATGAATGATTGTATTAATTCTAATACTATTGGATCTAATGCAGTTTTTAATTATTGTTTGAAAAACAACATTAAACTAATTTATTCAGCTACATCTGCAACTCTTGGCAATAAGGGTAATGATAAGAATCTTTCTCCATATGCTTTCACGAAAGCTAAGAACTTAGAGTTATTAGAAAATCTTAAAAAATGGTTTAATTTTAAATACGAGGTTATATATTTTTACAATGTTTATGGACCTAATCAAATATGTAATGGTAAAATGGCGACAGTAATTGGAATATTTGAAAATAATTTTAAAAATAAAAAACCATTAACCGTTGTAAAGCCTGGTAGTCAATCAAGAAGATTTACCCATATTTATGATACTGTTGAAACTTGCTATTTAGCTTGGAAACTTAATAAATGTCGACATTATAGTATTTCAAATCATAAAAGTTACACAATTTTACAAGTTGCAAAAATGTTTGGTTCTAAAATTAAATTTTTAAATGAAAGACCAGGCGAAAGATTCGCTTCAGCTCTTACAAACTTAAATCTTAATAATAAAGTTTTTAAATACTTTGGTAAGATTAATTTAAAAGATTATATTAAAAACCTAACAGGTTAAAATTAATTTAACAAAATTTCTATCTTTGAAACCATTTTTTTTGAAAATGGCTTTGTAAATGAACTAAATGTATCTTCTACTTTACCATCTTTATTAATTAAAATTTTGTGGAAGTTCCACTTAGGAATAGTTGAATTACCATAGTTATTTTTTGCCCACTTGTATATAGGGTGGGCATTTTCACCTTTTACATCAACTTTATCAGTGATTGGAAATGTTATATTAAAATTGGTTTCACAGAATTTTTTAATTTCTTCATTAGTACCAGGCTCTTGACCGCCAAATTGATTTGATGGTATACCCAATACAACAAAACCCTTATTTTCAAATTTCTCATAAAGAGACTGAAGGTCAGCATATTGTTTTGTAAATCCACAATTACTTGCCACGTTAACTATCAGTACTATTTTTTTTTTATATTGATTAAAATTAATATCTTCACCATTGATATTTTTTATACTTAGATCAAAAAACAACTTCTCATATTTGGCTTCAGCTTTTTCAAAAAAAGAAAACATAATTATAATTATTAATATAACTAAATGGTTTTTAAATAACATAAATTATTTTTTTGAAGTAACTAACAATATAAAGTAACCAAATAATGTAGATATTAATGATCCAGATAAAACACCAATTTTAACACCATCAATATATTGTGTATTTTCTAAAAAAGCTAAATTACCAACAAATAAACTCATCGTAAATCCTATACCCGTTAAAACTGAAACACCATACAAACTTAACCAATTTGAGTTATTAGGCATTTGAGCTACTCCAAATTTAACAGCTACAAAAGAAAAAATCATAACTCCAATTTGTTTACCTATAAATAGTCCTAAAAGAATACCAAGTGGAACAGGTAAAAATAAAGATGATAATGATAGACCATCTAAAGATACCCCAGCGTTAGCAAATGCAAATATTGGCATTATCATAAAAGCAACGTAGGGACTTATTGCATGTTCAAGTTTTATTAATAAAGAAAAATCTTTAGACTTATTTCTATGTGGTATAGTTGAAGCCAAAAGAACTCCAGCTATTGTTGCATGAATTCCAGATTTAAAAGTAAAAAACCACATGAATGCACCAATAATCAAATAAGGTATAAATTTTTTAATACCAAATTTATTTAATATTAGTAAAAAAATATATGATAATAAAATCAAACTTAGATAACTTATACTTAGTTTTCCTGAATAAAAAAAAGCAATAATCAAAATTGCGCCAAGATCGTCTATGATGGCTAGTGCTGTTAAAAAAATTTTTAATGATATAGGTACCCTGGAACCTAATAATGATAAAATACCCAAAGAAAAAGCTATATCGGTAGCAGATGGAATTGCCCAACCATTTAATGTTTCTGTGTTTCCAAAATTTATAGCAATATAAACAAGAGCAGGGATCAGCATGCCACCAACTGCTCCGATTATTGGTAATAATGCTTTTTTGATATTAGAAAGTTCACCTTGAATAAATTCTCTTTTAATTTCTAATGTCACAAAGAAAAAAAATATGGCCATTAATAAATCATTTATCCAATGATGCACAGAAAGTTTAAGACCAAAGTCATTTACACCAATAAACAGATATTCATTTAAAGTATTAAAGTATAATTCTTTAAAATTTGAATTACTAATTATTAAAGCTAAAATTGCGGCAATTAATAATACTAAACCACTAGCAGCTTCTAATTTAAAAAACCATTTAAAAGGTTTTGACAAAGTATTAATCATAAAAAAAAAATTAAGTTAAGTCTTCAAAAAATAATTTTATATCTTTAATACTTTCATACAAATTATAAAGAAAAAATTCAATATTTGGGACAATTTTACCAATTGGACCTTTAAAAGTATCTAAAATAATAATTAAAGCTATAAATGAAATTATAAAAACCAAGCTTAAGTTTATTATGCTATAAGTTTTTGCTGTTTTATTAAAAACTATTGCTTGATTTATATCAATTTTATTTATTAAAGGATCCTCTCTAACGTTCTGATCTAAAAAATCTATATTTTCAGTAGGCTTTTTATTTTGTAGAGATGGTTTTTTTATATTAGTTGAAAGTTTAGTATTATTGATTTCGTTGTTTGTGTTATTTTTAGAAATTGAGGTTTTTTCAATAATTGATTTTCTAAAAAACCATTTATGATTACAACTACTGCACTCTAGTAATCGCCCATCGTAAGGTATCAAATCTGGGTCTACATCAAATTTTTTATTACATTTGATACAATCAATAATCATAAATACTTTATATCCGATTCTTTAAAAAAAGACTTATTTAGATGTTATTTATTCTTTTAAATTATCAATATCTAATGTATTAGTACCTCAATCGGGGCGTAGCGCAGCCTGGTAGCGCATCTGGTTTGGGACCAGAGGGTCGCAGGTTCAAATCCTGCCGCCCCGACCA
>CALSWN010000019.1 GCA_943841085.1 uncultured Candidatus Pelagibacter sp.
GTATCACAGCTGGAAGATACGATATTTCTACGAGTGTAACCAAAACTCCTAAAAGAGCTGAAGTAGCTGGTTTTACAAGTTCATACTATAAATATGGAACAGTACCATTAGTTCTTAAAAAGAATTTGAAGAAATACTCTACTTGGGATTCATTAAATAACAAAAAAGTAACAATTGCGACAACTCTTGGAACTTCTCAAGAAGAGAAAGCTAAAGAATTTTTTCCAAAATCTACACTAAGATCAGTTGAATCCCCTGCAAGAGACTTTCAAGAAGTTTTGGCTGGAAGAGCTGATGGAAACATCACTAGTTCAACAGAGGCTAATAAATTGGTAATAACCTATCCTCAACTCGCAATAGTTCCAGATGGAGAAAAAAATCCTGCTTTTTTAGCTATGATGGTTAGCAAAGGTGACAAAGTTTGGAATGATTATGTTAATGACTGGATTAAAAACAAAAAAGCCTCTGGTTTCTTTGATAATCTATTAGCAAAATATAATTTAAAAAGCTTATAAAAAAATTAGATATTAATTTTTAATTCATTATAACCTTAAGAGTGAAAATTATACTCTTATTACTTTTAATTTTACCATTAACTTCTTGTAGAGAACAAGAACTAGGTTGGTTTATTCTTTCACCAGGCAATGTTGAGGGATTAACTAATCTTAAATTTTTACTTAGTGGTTTAACCACAACTATTTACATTTCAGTTGTATCAATAATTATGTCAGCAATTATAGGATTTATTGTTGCTATTCCATCTTTAGCTAAAAATAGGTTCTTAACATATATAAATATTGGATATGTTGAAATTGTAAGAGCAATACCTTTGCTTGTGTTAATTTTATGGATTTATTACGGCTTGCCTATAATGACAGGAATAAGTTTTAGTCCATTTGTATCTGGGATAATTGCATTATCAATAAGTGAAAGCGCTTTTCAGGCTGAAATTTTTAGAGCAGGTATTAATTCAATTAAAAAAGCACAATGGGAAGCGGGTAGCTCATTAGGATTAAATTTTTTCAAAAGATTAAGATTGGTGATATTTCCTCAGGCAATTAAAAATATCCTTCCTGCATTGGGTAATCAGTTTGTTTATGTATTGAAAATGTCATCACTAGTGTCAATTATTGGAATTGGTGATTTAACAAGAAAAGCTAATGAATTAGTTGTTTCGACTTATAGACCTTTGGAAATCTACACATTTTTAATTCTAGAATATTTGGTCTTAATATTAATTGTTTCTTATTTTGTTAGAAAATTGGAAAAAAAACTTAGGAATGATTAAATTATTGAATGAATAAATTAAATAATATTGATTATGATATTGACTTAACAGATGGGGTCATAACTTTTAAAAATTCCAACACTACATTAGGATTTGTTAGATACAATGAAAGCGCTGAAGTTGAATATATTTTTGTAAACCCAATGTTTAGACGTAATGGACTTGCAAAAAAATTACTAAAGATAGTCGAGGAAAAAACAAAAATAAAACCAACACCTCGTGATCCTATTAGTCCACTGGGTGAAAAATTATTTAATATTAGCAATTAATTTAATTCTTGTTCAATAATATTTATATTTAATACAAATTAAAATATCATTAAATAATATTCTATTTGAATAATTACTTTTTATCTCATTAATACCTTTTTTAATTTGATCGTTTGTAAGATTAACTAGGCATGAGATATATCTTTGTTTTAATATTTTTATATATTTGTCTTTAGTTGTAGAAACTTCATATTTAAATTTATCAATTTTAGTATTTTTTAAAATTTTATTAACTGAGTTAAGCATTATTGAGTCTCTTGCCAATCCCCTATTAAGTCTCTGTTTCATCAGTTGAAAACACGGGATTTCATTTTTTGAAGTATTCAAAGAAAGAATTAACAAAACTCCATTCTTTTTAAGATTATTTTTACAAGTCTTTAATAATTCTTGTCTTTTACTCTTATTAAAAAAATGGAGTGTTTGTTTGATCAAAATTAAATCAAACTTTTGATTATTAACTTTAAAAAATTTAAAGATATCTTGGTTCCTAAAATCTATAGATTTATCTACATCTTTGTGCACTATGGGATCAATACCAATTGGTTTATTTGATAATTTAAATTTTCTAGAAAGGGATCCAATAACTTTTCCTCTACCACAGCCTATGTCTAATATTTTAGAGTTTTTATTTAGTTTCTTTTTTTTTAATAAAAATGAATTAAAAGCATTTAAATAAGAGGCTGATGATAACCAAGTTTTATTGTCCCAATTTTTTAATTGTATCATAATAAATTTAATTATTTTTTCTAAAATCCCAAGGAAATTCAAATTTCATACTCCAAAGACCCAAACTATTTTTTTTCGCATATTCTTGCTCAATTGAGTATTTCTTTTTTGAATATCTGGGATAATCAAAGGCATAACCATTTTTAACTAGAATGCGTGACAAGCTTTTATCTTTAACAAAACATTCGCCCAGTTTACGTTTATACCTGTCAGTTTTAGCTTCAATTTCACATTTAACTTTTTGATTTCCTATTTTTTCAATTAAAAAAATTTTTGATAGTTCTCCACATGAAATTTTTTCTTCCCCTTTTAAACAA
>CALSWN010000020.1 GCA_943841085.1 uncultured Candidatus Pelagibacter sp.
ATTCAATACAATCGGATATATCAATGTCGCAGTGGAAGAGTGGGTGAGAGGCTGAAACCAGTCGTTTGCTAAATGACCGTGCGGGGAAACTTGTACCGAGGGTTCGAATCCCTCCTCTTCCGCCATAATTAAAATAGTGGCTGATCTTTAAAAAAATCTTTCATTTTTATTGGTTTTTTTTCTAAAATGTATCTATAAACATTGTAGTTTTCCATAACGCGTTGTACGTAATTCCTTGTTTCTTTGAACTTAATTAACTCAATCCAATCAACATAATCAATTTGTTTTTTTTGAGGGTTTTTATTAATTTTTTTCCAATATTTAACTCTTTTAGGTCCAGCGTTATATGCGGCTGTTGCAAAAGGATAAGCTCCGTCATATTGTAATATTAATCCAGCTATATAATGTGACCCTAAATTTATATTATATTCAGGGTCGGACGTTAATCTTGATTTTGCATAAGGAAGTTTTGCCTGTTTAGCAACTAATTTAGCAGTGTAAGGCATTAACTGCATTAATCCTTGTGCTCCAGCATGGCTATGGGCAGTCATATCAAATTCGCTTTCTTGTCTAATTATTGAAAGTATAAAGGCTGTTTCAGGTATTTTACGACCGTTGACATAATTAGGCGTACTTATCATTGGATAATTAAAATCATTATGAAATCGTTTTTCATAAGATGCTAATTTTGAAATTTGTATTGCAAAATCATATCGTGATATATTAGACGCGAGTTCTGCTGCTAAGATTTCACTACCTTTTTCAACATTATCGTTAGCAATATGTTTTAAAATACTTTTAGTATATTTATCTTTATTAAGTTCGTCCAAAAGATGTATAATCTTAATTAAATCATTCTTGTAAAAGTATTTTTTATAATCTTCACTAATTTCTTGTTGTTTACTTAGTTCAAATTTTTCATTTGGAGCAATTTTTAAGTGAGCTAATTGACCATAATAAGTAGTTAAATACTTTGTTGCTTCTTTATACCATTCGTTCGATTGTTTTTTATCACCAATTTTTTCATAAGATTTTCCAAGCCAGTAAGCGCCTCTTGACAAGCTAATAGGATATCCAACATTTTGATAAAAGTTATTAAAATGATCAATTGCTAATATGGGATCATCTAAAAAACTTAAAGCTATCCAGCCACTCATCCATTCAGCTTCTGCAAACTCAGGACCTTTTTCAAGTGCATGGTTACTACTTATCTTGTAAGCAGTTTCATATTTTTTTTTATAGATCAAGGATCTAGAAATTATAGCTCTTTCTTTCCACCATTTGTCAGGTCTCACTAAATAATTCTTATCATTTTTAATTTTGAGAAGAATTTCAAGAGAAGAGTCAACACGGCCTCTTTTTCTTCTCCATTTAAGGCGATCATAATTTAAACCAGCATCATTTTTTAATTTTTGTGGAACACTGGAAATAGCTTTATCGACACCATAAGATTTACTCATCAAAATTTGTCTTGCCGTATAAAGTAATTGATAGTCTTTTGGTAAATATCTAAGCATTCTTTTTAAATCCCAGTATTTATTTTCCCAAGCTAAGTAGTCCGCTCTTTTAATATAATCATTAGCATTTAAATATTTTTTAAATTTTTTTCTAAAAAATTTCATATCAGATCTACTTAATTCTGCAGTCACCCAACCATTTTTAATAAGAGAAGTACCTTTATCAATATCTCCCTTTAGAATAAAACTCTCACCTAAAATTAATTTTCCAAATCCACTTAGCGGTTCATCATCACCAAACCAATTTATTATTTTTTTAGGTGAAATTTTATCAGTAGATAGTTTATGTTCAGCTAAGTATTTAATTCTATTAATTCTTGGGTAATTTTCATTATCTTTAATAAAAGTCATGTAATCATAAAAACTAGCATTATTACCTTTAGTTAATAAATGTCTCCATTGTATAAAATTATATATAGATTTATCTTTAGCCTTTCTTGATAATGAAACTGCTGAAGGCCATTGACTCTTTTCCATAGCTTTTATTGATTTTTTTGCAATATTAAAATCTTTCTTATTATAATATTTTGACGTAGTTTTACTTATTGAATCTGATTTTTTGATAACAAGTGGTTTTTTTCTGGGAATTATAAGATCATTTTTTGATGCTTTTTTTGTAAATTCAATTGAGTTACTTTTTGTTTTAATTTTTTCACTATCTATCTGTTTAGTCTCTTTTTTAATATTCTTATTTTCAGGTTTTGACTTCGGTTTTATTATTTCAACAGATAAATCTTCATTCTTAATAATAGTTATTGGTTTAGGTTTAGGCCTTATAACACCCTGTTCAATTTTTTTTTGTTCAATTATTTTACCTAAAATAGGTTTTTTTAACGGTATAATGAGTAATTCTTCTGCATCAATGTTTGTTATTGATACAAAAAATATAGTCAATATTTTAATAAAAAAAAATATATTTCTAAGCATAAATTTACTAAATGAATCGTTAAACTATGTTATAAGTATTTATGTTCAAAGGATCAAATGTTGCTTTAATAACCCCATTTAAAAACAATAAATTAGATATTGATGCATATATAAAAATCATACATTTTCATATTAATAATGGAACAAATGGCCTAATACCAGCTGGTACTACTGGCGAGTCACCAACTTTAAGTCATGATGAACACCAAAAAGTCATTGAGCTCTGCATTAAAGAGAGTAATGGAAAAAACCCAGTTATAGCTGGGACAGGGTCAAACTCCACAGAAGAAGCGGTATCTTTAACAACACATGCTGAAAAAGTAGGAGCTGATGCTGTGCTAATAGTAACACCTTATTATAATAAACCGACTCAAGAGGGTTTATATCAACACTACAAAGCAATTAATGATAAATGTGGAATACCAATTATAATTTATAATATTCCGAGCAGATCCGTCATAGATATGACGGTAGATACTATGGCAAGATTATTTGAGTTAAAAAATATTGTTGGCGTAAAAGATGCAACAGGTGACTTGAGCAGAGTAGATACTCAAATGAAAAAAATGGGTAATGAGTTTATTCAACTTACAGGAAATGATGATAATGCATTAGAATTTAATAAAAGAGGAGGAGTTGGTGCTATAAGTGTTACAGCTAATATCGCACCAAAACTTTGTTCAAAATTTCAAAAATATTCATTGTCAAAGAATGAAAATGAAAAAATAGAAGCTGTTAAATTAGATAAAATTTTGCAGCCTGTTCATAATGCTATGTTTATAGAAAGCAATCCAAGTCCCGTAAAGTATGCTGCAAAACTTTTAGGCATGTGTGCAGATGATATAAGATTGCCGCTTGTTAAAGTTACCGAACCAACAAAACTAGTTATTAAAGAAGCTTTAATATCAGCAAAATTATTATAATGAATAAAAAAACCAATAATGGTTTAAAAATTATTTGTTTTAATAGGAAAGCAAGTTTTAATTATTTTTTTGAAAATTTAATAGAAGCTGGAATCGTTCTTAGAGGATCAGAAATAAAATCAATTAGAGAAGGAAGAGTTAATATTGCAGACTCTTATGCTGTTGAAAAAAATGGGGAAATAGTTTTGATTAACTCCCATATCGCAGCTTTAAAACAAGCAAGTTACTCTAACCATGAACCTACGGGTGAAAGAAAACTTTTATTAAATAAAAAAGAAATTAATAAATTAATTGGAAAAATGCAAAGAGATGGCTTCACTTTAGTTCCAACAAAAATGTATTTTAAAAAAGGAAAAGCAAAAATTGAGATAGCTGTAGCCAAAGGAAAAAAACAGTTTGATAAAAGAGCAACAAAAAAAAATAGGGATTGGAATCGTGAAAAAGCAAGACATATCAGAAAAACAAGTTAATCATATTTATTTAGCAATAGGGTCAAATTTAGGAAATAGAGTGCAAAATATTCAAAAATCAAAATTTGAATTAGAACGCTTTAAAATTAAAATTTTAAAATCTTCATCTCATTATATTTCAGAGTCGTGGCCAAATCCACTAATGCCGATGTACGTGAATATTGTTTTAAAAGTGAAAACGAATTTAAATCCACTAGAAATATTGAAAGTTTGTAATTCAATTGAGTCAAAATTAGGCAGAATAAGATCTGAAAAAAATTCACCCAGACCATGTGATATTGATATCATTGACTATAACGGAAAAATATTAAATAAAAAAAACAATAAATTAATTTTGCCTCACCCCAGAATGACAAAAAGAAATTTTGTCTTATTACCATTATTTGAAGTCAATAAATCGTGGAAACACGCAAAATTAAAGATGAATATAGTTGAATTAATTAATACTTTACCAATTAAAGATTTAAGATCTATTAAACAATTATAAATTAATGATATAGTTTAATATGCTTAATTCTGAAGAATTAATAGACAAAGTAAAAGCTTATAATAAATTTTTAAATACAGAAAAATTAAGTAAAGCTTATGATTTTGCTGTTAATGCCCATAAAAATCAAAAGCGTTACTCAGGAGATCCATATTCAAATCACCCTATTGCAGTGGCAAATATATTAACAGAGCTTAAATTGGATAGTGCTACTGTAACCACAGGTTTATTACATGACACTATTGAAGACACTCACGCCACATATGAAACAATTAAAGAAGAATTTGGACAGGAGGTGGCAGATTTAGTTGATGGTGTCACAAAAATATCTGAACTTGAAAACCAAGCTATATCAAACTCAAGAGCTGAAAATTTTAGAAAGCTAATTTTAGCAACTTCAAAAGATATAAGAGTCTTACTTGTTAAAATTGCAGATCGTCTTCACAACATGAGAACAATAGATGCAATTAATAAGATTGATAAAAAAGAACGTATAGCAAAAGAAACAATGGAAATTTATGCCCCGTTAGCAGATCGAATGGGCATGCATAGGATTAGAGATGAGTTAGAGGATTTATCCTTTAAAGTTTTGAATAACAAAGCAAGAAAACTTATAAACAAAAGATTAGATGAGATTAAAGATTATAAAGTAAATAGTTTTAATGAAATTTCTTTGGAATTAAGTCAGCTTTTAAATGAGCACATGATAAATGCTGAGATTGTAGGAAGAGAAAAAACTCCTTTTTCTATTTGGAGAAAAGTTCAAAAAAAAAGAATTTCACTTGAGCAAATTTCAGATATTATTGGGTTTAGAGTAATACTTAATAATATTACAGATTGTTATAAAGCGTTGGGTATATTTCATAAAAGATGGAATTGTATTCCTGGAAAATTTAAAGACTATATTTCTTCACCAAAAATAAATAATTATCAATCTTTACATACAGCTGTCATCGGTCCAAATAGAAGACCTATCGAAATTCAACTGAGAACAAAGCAAATGCACGAATATGCTGAAAGAGGTATTGCTTCTCACTGGAAATATAAATCATCTGAAAAATTTAATTCTCTAACTTGGAAAGAATATGATTGGTTAGCAGATCTTGTTGAAATTATTGATAAAAACGAAAATCCAGAACATTTTTTCGAATATACAAAACTCCAAATGTTTCAAGAAAATGTTTTTTGCTTTACACCAAAAGGTTTAGTTATCAAATTACCTAAAAATGCTACACCTATTGATTTTGCTTATGCTGTACATACAAAAATTGGAAATAACACAAAGGGTTGTAAAATTAATGGAAAAGATAGTGAACTTCAGAGCATACTTCACAATGGTGATGTTGTTGATATAATTACATCTAAAAATAGATCTCCGTCACTACATTGGATACCAGTCACAAAAACGGGCAAAGCTAGATCAGCAATTAGAAAATATTGGCACGATAAAGGTGAAGAAAAAAATGAACGTGTTAAAAAATATAATACCACTTTATGGATGTCTTTACCTGATAAACCAGGAAAACTTGGTGAAGTTACGACACTAGTAGGTGAACATAAACTTAATATTTCAGGTGTTGAAATGAAAGAAAAAACAAAAGATTACATAAACTTCAGATTTAAACTTATTGTTCACAATTTGAAAAACTTTACAAATTTTATAAGTCAGTTAAAACAAATGCAGATAAAATTTAAAATTATCAGACATGAGGATAAAAGAAATGCTTTCACACAAAAAATCTTTAAATATTTTAAAAAAGACTAATGCTCTTTTAGAAGGACATTTTGTTCTTTCATCTGGATTACATTCAACACAATACATTCAATGTGCAAAATTGTTAAGTTATCCTCATTTAGCTAAAGAAATTTGTAAATCTTTAGCAAAAAAAATTAAGAAGAATTATAAATCTATAGATTTAATATTGGCTCCTGCTATGGGTGGTGTTATCATTGGTTATGAAGTGGGCAGGTTATTAAAAAAAGAAACAATATTTTGTGAAAGAGTTAATAGCAAATTTGTTTTAAGAAGAGGATTTAACATAAAAAAAGGTTCAAAAGTTTTAATTCTTGAAGATGTTATTACAACAGGAAAATCAAGCTTAGAGTGTGTAAGATTAATTACAAAATCAGGAGCAAAGCTTGTAGGTTTCGCTTCCATAATAGATCGTTCAACAAAAAAAACACTTAAAATAAAAAAGAAAATTATTTCCCATATGAAAATAAATGTTCAAACATTTGATAAAAAAAATCTACCTGAGAGGCTCAAAAATATACCTATTTCGGTACCAGGAAGTAGATTTATACAATGAAAAGATTAGGTATTAATATTGATCACGTAGCAACAGTTAGAAATGCAAGAGGTTCGAAACATCCTGATCCACTAAATATAGCAAAATATGTTATTGGTTGTGGAGCTCACTCTATAACTATACATTTAAGAGAAGATAGAAGACATATAAATGATTTAGATGTAGTAAAGATTTGTAAAAATAAAAATATTACAACAAATTTAGAAATATCATTAAATGATGAAATATTAAAAATTGCACTTAAAAATAAACCTAATTTTATTTGTATAGTACCTGAAAAAAGAAATGAAGTTACAACAGAAGGTGGTTTGAACTTGTCTAAAAATTTTAAAAAAATTAAAAATACAATAGCAAAATTTAAAAAACAAAAAATAAGAACAAGTTTATTTATTGACCCTAATATAAAAGATGTTGAAATCGCTAAAGATCTAAATACTGATTGCATAGAACTTCATACAGGTAAAATTTCTGAACTAGTTAAAAACAAAAAAAATTATGCACAGGAACTAACCAAAATTAAAAAATGTTGTAAAATTGCAAAAAAAAATAATCTGGAAGTTCACGCTGGCCATGGACTTGATTATAAGACTACAGCAATTTTATCTAAACTTAAAGAAATTGAAGAATTTAACATCGGACATTTTATTATAGGTGAGTCAATAGTTCACGGTTTAAAAAAAACGATTAAAAAATTCAAAGAAATATCTAAGAAGTAAAATGAAAATATTGGGTATAGGCGTTGATATTGTCGAAAATTCGCGTATTGATAAGTCTTTAAAAAACAACCTATTCATTAAGCGCATTTTTTCTAAAACAGAAATCCTACATGCAAAAAAAATTAGAAATAAAAAGAACTATTATTCAAAAAGATTTGCTGCTAAAGAAGCTTTAGCTAAATCTATTGGAACTGGGTTCAGAAATAATCTTAATTTTAATGATATATCAATAGTTAATGATGAATATGGAAAACCTTTATTTGTTCTAAATGATAAAATAAAAAAGATTATTCAAAAAAAATTTAAAATATCTTCTTTTAATTTCTTTCTATCAATTTCAGATGAAAAAAAATATTCTGTTGCATACGTAATTTTACAAAAAAAATGAAAATAAATAAAAATATCATAATTGATAACTTAAAGACAATTTTTTATGCATTAATTATAGCTATTATTATTAGATCATTATTTATACAACCATTTTATATACCTTCATCTTCTATGGAGCCAACTTTGTTGGTTGGAGATAGATTGTTTGTAACAAAATATTCTTATGGATATAGCAAACATTCATTTCCATTTAGTCCACCAATCTTTAAAGGTAGAATTTTCTCAAACACTCCAAAAGCCGGAGATGTAATAGTCTTTAAAACACCATCAGATAATAGAACTGACTATGTCAAAAGATTAATAGGAATACCTGGAGATAAAATAAAATTTATTAATGGCGATCTTTTTTTGAACAATAATCAGATATTAAAATCTAGAATTGCCAAAGATGATCTAATTTATTGTGGCACAAAAAGTATCGATGTTAATACATTTAATGAAAAACTTCCAAGTGGTAAAATTTACAACACCGTATATCTAAAGAAATATAGTTATCAAAATTCTGATACTTTTGTTGTTCCGGAAAATCATTATTTTTTTTTAGGTGATAATAGAGACTGTTCAAAGGATAGTAGATATTTGACTAGCGTGGGTTATGTTCATCAAGATAATTTGGTTGGAAAGGTTCAATTTATTTTTTTTTCAACCGATTTTAGAATTGGCAGCATTTTTTCTTTTTGGAAGTGGCATAAAACAATTCGATTTGAAAGATTTTTTAAAAAGATTAATTAATGAAAATAAATTCCAAAAATCTTGAAAAAAAACTTAAACTTAAGTTTTCCAATCAAAAAATATTTATAAAATGTTTAACTCATAAAAGTTTTGACTCAAAAAATAATAATGAAAAAATTGAATTTTTAGGAGATAGGGTTTTAGGGCTCGTTATTGCAAATAAATTATTAGAAATTTATCCTGATGAAAAAGAGGGGATCTTAGATAAAAAATTTGCATCGTTAGTGAATAAAAAAAAGTGTTTAGAAATTGCAAAAAAAATTGAATTAGAAAAGTATATATTAGTAT
>CALSWN010000021.1 GCA_943841085.1 uncultured Candidatus Pelagibacter sp.
TCATAGAATTTTTATGATGAGTACTATTGCGGGCTTAACCAATAACGGAGTTTTTAAAATTCATGATAAAGATTCTATAAATACATCTTTTCCTTCTTTTTTAAAAATTATTAAAAAAATAAATAATTAAGCTATATGATATTAAAAAATAAAATTAAAGTTGCTATTGACTCTCCAGCGGCGGCAGGAGCTGGTACGCAAGCAAAGCTTATTTCTAAACATTTTAATTTGTTTTATCTAGATACAGGTAAAATTTATAGATTAATTGCAAATATCAAACTCACTCAACCTAAAAAATACAGTCTTAATTTCATAAAAAAAGTAATGAGAAATTTACGTATGAAAGGTTTACAAAATAAAAAACTATTATCTGATGAAGTAGGAACTATGGCATCAATTATATCAAGAGATAAAAGAATTAGAAAACTAGTTCATGCTTTCCAAATTAAAAGTGCTTATCATCCTCCAAAAAAATATAATGGTTCTTGTTTAGATGGAAGAGATATTACTTATAAAATAATTCCAGATGCTGATTTTAAATTTTTTATAACAGCAAATGCTAAAATAAGAGCATTAAGAAGATATAAGGAACTAAAAGCTATGAATAAAAAAATATCTCTTAACGATGTCTTAAAAAGCATCAAAAAACGCGATAAAAGTGATTATAATAGAAAAATTTCACCACTTAGAAAAACTCAAGATTCGATCTTGATTAATACTTCAAATTTATCTAAAAGATCATGCTTTTTAAAAATAAAAAATATTATGGATAGGAAACTAAAATCTTAATGGAAATTTATAACAAATTAGATACGCCAGCCTCAAAAGAATTCGAACAATTACTTAATTCACAATTTACTAAAACTGCAAACCTTGAAGAAGGAAAAATTATTGATGGTGTTGTGAACAAAGTAACAGATAACTTTGTATTCCTTGAGGTACCAGGTTTAAAATCTGAACCTATATTAGATATAAATGAATTAAAAAGTATGGGTATGCTTGATAAAGCAAAAGTTGGAGAAAAAATTTCTGTACTTCTTGAAAGACTAGAAGATAAAAAAGGTGAAGTATTAGTATCTGCTTCTAAAGCACAAAAAATTCAAGGTTGGGACAAACTTGTAGAGGCTTATGAAAAAAATGAGCCCATCATGGGAAAAATAACTGGCCGCGTAAAAGGTGGATGTATAGTTGAGCATATAGACACTGGATCATTAATGTTTTTACCAGGTTCGCAAATTTCAGATAAGCCACTAAAAGACATTAGCCACTTAATGAATGAACCGCAAAAATTTGCTCTAATTAAGTTAGACAAGGTAAGAGGAAATGCTTGCGTTTCTAGAAGAGAAATAATTTCATCATTTAAAAAAGAGGATAAAATAAAAATTGTTGAAAAGTATAAAGTTGGAGACGTAATTAAGGGAGCTGAAGTGAAAGGTTATAGTTCATTTGGTTGTTTTTTTAGTGTTAATAGTGAACTTGATGTGTTAGTGCACCTTCAAGAAATTTCTTATTCTAGGGTTAATCATCCTGATGAAGTTTTTACGATTGGTGAAAAGCATGATTTATTAGTTATATCTGTTGACAAAGAAAAATTACAAGTTGGTTGTTCAGTTAAACAACTTTCGCCTGATCCTTTCGAAAATATTTCAAATTATGAGTTAAATAAAACCTATAAAGTCAAAGTTGTTAAGTTAATGGACTTTGGTGCTTTCTGTGAGCTTGAAAAAGGATTATCAACTCTATTACATTCGAGTGAATTGAGTTGGACTAAAAAAAATATATCAGCAAAAAAAATGTTTAAAGTTGGAGATGAAATTGATTGTATTATCACAGAAATTGATAAAGAAAAAAGACGAGTTGCAATCTCTCATCGTCTTACTACTGAAAACCCTTTTAAAATATTTGAGGATAAACATCCTGTTGGCTCTGAAGTTGAAGGTGAAATTGTAAGTAAAAATGAATATTCTATTTTCTTAAAAATTAACAATATTGAAATTGATGCATTCTTGCACTGCAACGACCTTACTTACCTTACCAATGGTGAAGAAGAATTAGCAAAACATAAAATTGGAGACAAACTGAAAGTTAAAGTACTTGAAGTTAAAACAGCTGAGCAAAAAGTTAGAGTGGGCTTACGTCAAACTCAGCCAGACCCTTTTGACTGGTTTAATGATAAAAAAGTTAAGCAAGCTGTTACAGTTAAAATTATATCGACAGATAATAAAGGATTGATAGTAAGGCCTGAAGGCTGTGAGATGGATTTTGTAATAAAAAAATCAGCTATAGCAATTAATGCAGCAGATGCTAGACCATCAAGGTTTACTGGTGGAGAAAGAATTGATTGTGCAATTCAAGAATTAGATTTAAATAAACGAAAAGTTATATTAAGTATAAAATTACTCGAAGAAATTGAGAGAAAAGTAGCGCTTGATACTTACGGATCGGAATCAAGTGGTAAAAATTTACCATTCTCCTCACTATCTGACGATCTAGAAAAAAAGAAAAAAGAAGAATAAAAATTGGCTATTGTAAAATCAAAGCTTATAAACAAACTAAAAAAATCATATCCAAATTTCCTTAAAAAAGATCTTGAAAAATTTGTTTCAATTGTTTTATATGAAATTAAACATGCTTTAAAAAGAGGAGACCGAGTAGAATTAAGAGGATTTGGAATGTTTTCAACCAATACTCAAAAAGCTAGGATTTCGCGTAATCCCAAAACAGGTGAGAAGGTAAATACTCCAGAGAAAAAAACCATCCACTTTAAAATGGCTAAAGAAATGTTTAAGAAAATTAACTATGAAAAATAAAAACATCTTTTTAGCTTTTGATACATCAAACCTTAAAAAAGTAAAAAAGATTATAAGTCAAACACAAACAGATGAACTCAATATAATTCCAAAATTTGGATTACAATTTTTTTATTCAAAAAACAGTAGAAAATTTTTAGAAAATTTTCAGTCAGAATTTTTTTTAGATGTCAAAATTAACGATATTCCTCAAACAGCATTGGCAGCCGTCGATAGTTTGAAAGATTTAAAAAAATGTAAATACATTACAGTTCATGTAAATGGCGGACTTGAAATGCTTAAAGCTATTACAAAAAAAGCAAAAAAAATTAATAAACATTTAAAAGTATTGGGTGTTACGATTTTAACAAGTCTTAATGATAAATCACTTAAAGAGATAGGTCATACAAAAACTGTAAAAAAATTAGTATTACAACAAGCAGAACTTATTAAGAAATCAGGTGCAGCAGGAATCATTTGTTCTGCTAAAGAGGCTAAAATAGTAAAAAAAAAATATAAAAACCTATTTATTGTTACACCAGGAATAAGACTACCTGGAGATAATGCTAATGATCAATCAAGGGTTACGACACCCAAAGCAGCATTCAAGAATAAAGTCTCGGGAATAGTAATGGGCAGATCATTAGTTAAAGGCAATATTAAAAATAATATTAAAAGATTAATAGATCATTTAAATCAATGATCAAAGGATCTAAAATTTGTGGGATATCAGATCTAAACACACTTAA
>CALSWN010000022.1 GCA_943841085.1 uncultured Candidatus Pelagibacter sp.
TTTGCAGGATGATCTAATTTACTGAATTGTTTTAACTTAAATTTTTCTAGACCAACCATTGCTATCATTGCAGCGTTATCCCCACACAAATTAATAGGAGGAAATATTGCTTCAAATTTTTCTTCTTCACAAAGACTTTCTAACATATTTCTTATTTTTTTATTTGCAGCCACACCACCTGCAACAACAAATTTATTTTTATCATCAGTATTAATCTTTCTAAACTCTTGAAAAGCAATTTTTGTTTTTTTATATAATATTTCTTCAACAGTTTTTTGAAAAGAAGCTGCCAAATCATACTTTTCTTGTTCAGTTTTAATTTTTTTTGAAATTTTTAAAACCGCTGTTTTTAAACCAGCAAAAGATAAATTACACCCACCTTTATGAAAAATAGGTTTTGGTAAATCATATTTATTTGGATCTCCTTTTTTTGCATAAATTTCAATTTGAGGACCGCCAGGAAATTCTATACCAAGTAATTTTGCAGTTTTGTCAAATGCTTCACCTACAGCATCATCAATTGTGGTTCCTAATCTTTTATATTTTCCAAGTTTCTTAACACTTAAAAATTGTGTATGTCCTCCAGAAATTAAAAGTAATAAATATGGATAATTAAGATCTGAATTTAGTTTTGGGCTTAGAGCATGCCCCTCTAAATGATTAACAGCAATAAAAGGTTTGCCTAGTGATGATGCCATTGTTTTTCCAAAACTTAAACCAACTGATAAACAAACAATTAGACCTGGACCTGCTGTAGATGCAACAGCGTCTATTTTGTCGATTTTTACTCCACTTTGATTTATTGCTTTTTTTGTAATTAAATCAATTTTTTCTATGTGTGACCTTGCTGCCAGCTCTGGAACTACTCCCCCAAATTCTTTATGAACATCAACTTGGCTTGAAACAATATTTGACAAAATTATTGGTTTTCCTTGTTCATTTTCGGTTATTATTGAAGCTGCTGTTTCATCACAACTCGATTCAATTCCTAAAATTATGGGTTTTTTTTTCATTAAATTAGTTTTTATTAATATTACAATCTCAATATAAGTATGAAGTATAAAGCAATAAAATGAAAAATAAAAAAATTATTATTGGCTCAAGAGGAAGCAAACTAGCATTAATTTATGCAGAAAGAGCTAAAGTGGAACTATTAAAAAAGTCAGAAATAGAAAGTATTGATATTAAAAGTATTACGACAAAGGGAGATACAATAATTAATGAAAGAGTATCTGAGTATGGTGGTAAGGGATTATTTTGTAAAAAA
The DNA here is from genome assembly GCA_943841085.1 of uncultured Candidatus Pelagibacter sp. Classification (GTDB taxonomy): domain Bacteria; phylum Pseudomonadota; class Alphaproteobacteria; order Pelagibacterales; family Pelagibacteraceae; genus Pelagibacter. The sequence continues at coordinate 1,268 of CALSWN010000022.1, forward strand.
ATCGAACTAGAATTGTTAAATAATAATATTGATATAGCAGTCCATGCGTTAAAAGATATGCCAGCAGAAGAAACTGAAGGATTGGTAACAAATTGTTTTTTAGAAAGAAATGATCCTAGAGAAGTTTTAATTAGCAAAGAGAACAAACTTTTAAAAGATTTGGCTCCAGGTTCTATAGTTGGGACATCCTCCTTTAGACGGGAGTTTCAAATAAAAAAAATAAGAGAAGACCTTGATTGTAAATTGATAAGAGGAAATGTTGACACAAGAATTAAAAAATTAAATGATAATCTTTATGATGCCATTATACTATCTTCTGCTGGAATTAATTCTTTAGGATTAGATCAAAAAATATCTCAAATTTTTTCTACTGCAGAAATAATACCAAGTGCAGGACAGGGTGTTATAGCAATACAGTGTAGAAAAAATGATAAAGATTTAATAGAGTCTTTAAAAAAAGTTAATCATCAAAACACGAGCAATTGTATTAAAGCTGAAAGAAATGTTTTAAAGATTTTAGAGGGGGATTGTGAAACAGCAGTTGGTGCATTTGCCAATATTGATGGAAATAAAATTAATTTGGAGGCAGAACTTTTTTCACATGATGGCAAAAAAAGATTTCATTTAAAATCATTTGGAGAAGTAGATAAAGCTTATGAACTAGGAATAGAGATGGGAAAAAATCTAAAAAAAGTATCTAATAATTCATATAAAAAATAATATGCATATTTTATTCACAAGACCAATAGAAGACTGTCAAGAATTGATCTTAAAATTTCAAACTCTTGGTCATAATGTTTCTCATTTACCTTTAATAAGCATTGAAGGTCTAAATTATGAAAACTTAAATTATTCTGACTTTAAAGGAATTATCTTTACAAGCTCTAATGCAATTAAATTTTTAGATATAAAAAAAATAGATAAAGAAAAAATTTGTTTTTGTGTAGGTGATGCAACAGAAAAAAAAGCAAGAAGTGTTGGTTTCCAAAATGTTTTTGCAGCAGAAGGTAACGTTGATAATTTAAAAGAATTAGTTTTACAAAATTTTAACTCATCAGAAGGGAGGTTGCTTTACGTGAGTGGTGAAGTTGTCTCAAGTCACCTAGATGAACAACTTCTTTCTGAAGGGTATAATATAAAGCGAGTTATCAATTATAGATCAAACCCAGTTAAAGAATATGATGAGAACTTTATAGAAAAACTGAAATTAAAAATGCCAGAAATTGTCTATGTTTATTCACCAAATAGTGCAATTAATTTTTTAAAAGTGATTAAAAACTATCAACTTGAAAACCTATGGATGAATACAAATTTAATGTGTATTGGCGAAAAAACCTCATCAATTTTAAATGAAATCAAATGGAAAAAAATTTTTCTTTTTAGTCCTGGAGAAGAGGAATTTTTGTTATATAAAATCTAAATATGGAATTATTAAATAATTTTAGCAATCTGTTTTTATCTGTTTGGTCAAAGGGAATTCACGGTGTAGATATTTTTCAAATACTGATTGGTATTGGAATTTTTTTTATTTTTTTAATTTTTAGGGGAATTATAAGTAAAGTGATTATTAAAAGATTAGAGAGCATTTCAAAAAGAACCACAAACAAATTGGACGATACTTTTGTACATGCTATGGAAGGACCAGCAAGATTTTTACCGATTGTTTTGGGATTTTTTATTGCAAGCTACTATATGTCTTTTGCAGAAGAGGGAAGAGCTGTAGTTGATACAATTAACAGAACATTAATTACCATATTTATTTTTTGGGTAATTCACCAAGTTATTGAACCAATTTCTTATATCTTAAGTGGATTAGATAAAATGCTTACTCGTGAATTGATTGGTTGGATTATTAAATCTTTAAAAATTCTAATTTTTATTCTTGGTTTAGCTGCTGTTTTAGAGCTTTGGGGAATAAAGATAGGACCAATTATTGCAGGACTTGGTCTATTTGGTGTTGCTGTTGCACTAGGTGCTCAAGATTTATTTAAAAATTTAATTTCAGGAATTTTAGTGTTGGTCGAAAAAAGATTTAAAATTGGTGATTGGATTTTAGTAGATGGAATAATAGAGGGTATTGTCGAAAAAATTGGTTTTCGATCTACAACAATTAGAAAATTTGATAAATCGCTAGCTATAATTCCAAATTTTCAATTTGCAGAAAATGCAGTCATAAATGTTAGTGAAACATCCAATTGGTTGATAAGTTGGATAATTACCCTTCAATATGACACAACAGTTGATCAGCTAAAAGCAGTTAGAAATGAAATAGAAAATTATATTAATAAAAGTGATGACTACAACACAAGCGTTGGTGTAGCAGTAAGAATAGATAAATTTTCTGACAGCTCTATTGATATGTATGTTCGTTGTTTTACAAAAACAAACAGTTGGAATGAATGGCTTTCTGTAAAAGAAAGACTTGCAATCGAAATCAAGCAAATAGTAGAAAAAAATAAAGCATCTTTTGCTTTTCCAAGTCAATCAATTTATGTAGAAAAAAAATGATAGCAATTTTTTATTTAGCTCTTCAAATATTAAAACTTTACTCATATGTGGTGATAGCTAATGTTTTGATTAGTTGGCTGGTTGCTTTTAATATTTTAAACACCCAAAATAGATTTGTTTATTCTATTCTAGAAATGACTTATCGATTAACAGACCCAATTTTAAACAAAATTAGAGGATTTTTACCAAATTTAGGTTCACTAGATATATCACCAGTAATTTTACTTTTGTTGATTTGGTTTATAGAAATGTGTATGAAGCTGTACATTGCACC
>CALSWN010000023.1 GCA_943841085.1 uncultured Candidatus Pelagibacter sp.
GCTTCTTTTTTTCTTTCTTTTTTAGGAACTGCTTTAAGTGGGTTATTTCCATTTGTTGGCATTGGAATTAACTCATTCTCGCCCAAAATTCTTGCAACTCTAGTTGTTGGTTGAGCACCTTGGTCTAACCAATATTTAATTCTTTCTGCTTCTAATCCTATTCTTTCTTTTTTATCTTTTGGTAAAAGAGGATTAAAAAATCCTAATTTTTCAATGAATCTTCCATCTCTTGCTCTACGGCTATCTGCAACTACGACTTTATATACTGGTCTTTTTTTTGTTCCACCTCTTGATAATCTTAATTTAAGCATTTCTTCTCCTTCGTTTATTTAAGTTGATTTAGTAGCTCTGGAGGTATTCCTTTATCTGACATACTCTTCAGGTTTCCTTTTGACATCTTTTTCATCATTTCAGACATCATTTTAAATTGCTTTAGCAATTTATTGATAGTGGCTGCATCTGTTCCAGAGCCATTAGCAATTCTTTTTTTTCTAGAACCATCAATTACTTTAGGGTTCTCTCTTTCTTTTTTCGTCATAGATAAAATTATTGCTTCATTTGTAGTAATAATTTTTTCATCAATTCCTGCTGCATCCATTTGTGATTTCATTTTAGAAACTCCTGGCATAAATGACATTATTCCCTCAATGCCACCCATTTTTTTCATTTGTCTTAGTTGAGTCAAATAATCCTGCATGGAGAATTGTCCTCTTTTCAAGTTTTCTTCTGCTTTTTTTATATTTTCTTCACCAAGATCTTCAGCAGCTTTTTCAACAAGAGAAACAATATCTCCCATACCAAGAATTCTATTTGCTATCCTATCTGGATGGAATACTTCTAAATTTTCTATTTTCTCCCCTACTCCTAAAAATTTAATCGGAACTTGAGATACAAACTTCATACTAACTGCTGCACCACCTCTTGCGTCACCATCAGCTCTAGTCAAAACGATACCTGTTAAATTCACAGTATTCTTAAATTCTTTTGCAACTTCGGCAGCAACTTGCCCTGTCAAAGAATCTGCAACTAAAAATGTTTCTGTTGGATTTATAATGCTTTCAATCTGTTTAATCTCACTCATCATCTGAAGATCAATTTGAGTTCTTCCTGCTGTATCAAATAATATAATTTCAGCACCATTAAGATTGGCCGCACTTACTGCTCTTCTACATATGTCTACCGGCAATTGTCCTTCAATAATTGGAAGAGTTAAAATATTATTTTGTTCACCTAGAGATTTTAATTGCTCTTGAGCGGCTGGTCTATATACGTCAAGACTAACCATCATAATTTTCTTTTTTTTATTTTTTTCTAAATATTTTGCTAATTTAGCGGTAGTTGTAGTTTTACCAGAACCTTGAAGACCTACTAGCATCATTGGAACAGGTGGAACTGTTTTTAAATTTATATCTGTATTACTTTCTCCTAAAAAACTCACAAGTTCATCGTAGACAATTTTTACAACCATATCTCCAGGTGAAGTTGATCTAATAATTTCTTGTCCTAGAACTTTTGGTTTAACTTTAGATATAAAATCTTTAGCCACATCAAGAGACACATCAGCTTCTAAAAGAGCTTGTCTAATACCTCTCAAACCTTCGTCTACTTGATTTTCATCAAGTGATGGTGCTTTTTTTAAAGAAGAAAAAATTTCTTCGAATTTATTTGCTAAGTTTTCAAACATAATTATTACACACAGCAGTAATCTCACTAGTGGGCGAAGCCTCGCTGACTAGTGTCGATCTCTTTGTTTCCAAAGACACCGCAAATTTAACGTTTTTGCGGAAACGTCAACAACCTATAATAGAGGTTCAAAAAGTCAATAAATAAGTTAAATATCTATATATGGATATTAAAGCTTTTAAAATGGATGGTTTAGGTAATGATTTTGTAATCATTGATCAAAGAAAGAAGGTCATTAATTTAACTAAAGATCAAATTATTAAAATATGTGATCGCAATTTTATTGGTTGTGATCAACTTATTTTAATAAAAAAAAACAAAAAAAATGATGCTGGTTTAGAGTTTTATAACTCTGATGGTAGTATTTCTGGAGCTTGTGGAAATGGAACAAGATGTGTTGCTGATTTATTGGCAAGAGAGAAAGACAAAAAAGAAATAGTTCTTTGGACATCAGAGGGTATATTAAAATCAAAAATCTTAGGAAATAATTTAGTAGAAACAGAAATTGGGGTACCAAATACAAACTGGAACGAAATTCCATTAAACAAAAATCTTAATACTAAAAATCTTGATATTAAGATCTTAGATAAAAATAATAAAGAACACTTTGGGGGAACAGCAGTCAATGTTGGGAATCCACATGTAATTTTTTTTGTAGAAAATATTGAAGATTTTAATCTAAAAAAAATTGGTCCCGAGATTGAAAACCATAAATTTTTCCCCGAAAAATGTAATGTTACTCTTGCAATGGTTATACACAATAATTTAATAAAAGTTAAAGTTTGGGAGAGGGGTGCTGGACTTACTAAAGCTTGTGGTACTGCCGCATGTGCAACAGCCGTAGCCGGTAATTTAAAAAATCTAATAGAGAAAACAGTTGATATAGAATTTAGTTTAGGAAAGTTATCAATTTCAATTGATAATAATAATAGTGTTCATATGAAAGGGCCAGTTTCAGATATTAAAGATATTGAAATTAAATTGTAATGGGAATTTTTGATAAATTTAAAATTGGATTTAAGAAAAGTGCATCTTCTTTTACTTCTGGATTACGAAATATAATTATAAAAAAAGAAATAGATGACAAAACATTAGATCAAATTGAAGAATATTTAATACAATCAGATGTTGGTCTAGCTGCTGCTGAAGAGATTAAAAAAATTATTGCTCAAGAAAAGATTGATCCAAATAAAAACACAATGAATGAGGTAAGTATAATTCTCAAAAATTATATAGTTGAGCTAATGAAACCTTTGGAAAATACAGATTTTTTCAATAAAAAAGATAAACTAAATGCTATTTTGGTTTCTGGTGTTAATGGAGTTGGCAAAACTACTACTATTGGAAAAATAGGAAAAATATTAAAATCCAATGGAAGTAAAGTTATGTTTTCAGCATGTGATACATTTAGGGCTGCTGCGATAGAACAATTAGAAAATTGGGCAAATAAAATTGGAGTTCAAGTCACTAAATCTACTCAAGGCTCAGATCCTGCTTCGGTTGCTTATAAAGCGATAGAAGAAGCTATGAATGAAAATTTTAACCATGTTCTAATTGATACTGCGGGAAGATTACAGAATAAAAAAAATTTAATGGAAGAATATAGAAAAATAGCAAACGTTACAAAAAAAATAGATCCTGAAGCACCACACGATGTACTCTTGGTTCTTGACGCAACATCAGGCCAAAACATTATCAATCAAGTAGAAGAATTTAATAAAATTATTCCAATTACTGGGTTAATAATGACAAAGTTAGATGGAACTGCAAAAGGTGGTATTTTGCTTGCCTTGGCTAAAAAATATAAACTTCCTATTATTGCCTTAGGCCTTGGAGAAAAAATAGATGATTTACAAATTTTTAATGCAGAGAAGTTTGCTGAAGCATTTATACAAATTAATTAATTAAATTATTTGAAATCAGAGGTTTGTAATAATTACACTTATAATTCTCTTTTAAACTTGAATAACCACAGTTTTTTATTACTGAAGAAATTATGAAATCTAACTTGCTGCTAGAATGATACTCATTCAATTTTCTATGAGCAATATCAAATTTAAAATTTTTTTTAATGTTTTTTATTGCACTGATCATAATTAAAGTATTGTTATCCTTTAAAAGATAATATGCAAAATCCTCTGGAAAAACTGGAAAATCATAATCTTCTAGTAAATATTTAGCATGTGTGGGAAACCACTCATACGATATTAATGGAATAGAAGTTTTTGTTTTATAATCATACATATACAAATCTTGTGGATAATCGGTAACATAATTGAAATTTTCTCCTCTAGCCAAAACTGCTTTTTCCCTTGTCTTGAAATAAAGAGAAAAGTTTTTATCATGCGAATTCATTTGCCCTATATGGAACAAATTTTCTGCATTTGACTCCTGAGATTGGACCAAATTCGTATTAAAAAAAAACAATATAGTTAATAGAGTTATAATGGATTTGTTCACTCTAAATTTATAAAACTGAAATTAGTAAATTATCTGGCTAGATTGTGACTTAATTTAAACTTTTCATAAATGATCTTAATGCAAATACTAGCTTTTCATCATATTCCATCATATGATTGTCATATTTTGTAAAATACGAATATTTAGGTTTATTTGCTATTTCATAAATTTTTTTACCCATTTTAAAAGGAACAATTTGATCAGCTTCTCCGTGCATTACTAAAATGGGAATATTAATGTGTTTAATCTTTTTTTCATTTTCATATCTATCCTTTAATAAAATGCCTACTGGAATGTAAGGGTAAACATTTTTTGCTGCATCTACCATTGAAGTAAAAGGCGTTTCTAAAACTAAACCTGCAAATTTTCTATTTTGCGCAATGTGTGTAGCGATACCAGTTCCAAGAGACTCTCCATAAAGCACGATGTCTTTATCTGATAAGCCAATATTTTTTAACCAATCTATTGTACTTTTGCCATCCTCATAAAGCCCCTTTTCTGTCGGCTTACCAGAATTTCCACTAAAACCTCGCCAAGATATAATCAAAAAATTTACATCCATGTCTTTAAAATGATTTAATTTGTGAATTCTATTTTCAAGCTTTCCCGCGTTTCCGTGAAAGTAAACTACAGTCTTAAATTTATTAAGGTCTTTTTTATGAAACCATCCCAGTAAGTTTATATTATCTGATGTTTTAATTTGAACTTCTTCAATGTCTACTTTTAATCTATCATTAAAATAATTATTCTCATTGGGTTTATATAATAAACTTCTCTGAAAAAAGAATAAAAAAACTAGAACAATTAAATAGATAAGTGATGACGCTATTATTATAGTCAATAATAAATTTTTATTTTTTATCAAAGAAAGCTTCGTATAACATCATAAAAATTGCAATAGCCATTAAAATATAAACAGGAAGAACATCAAAAAAACTAATCATCGAAGATCTTGTTAGTGTTGTTGCAAGACCTATTAAAAATGCTGCTGCAAGCAGAGATCCTAACAATGTTGTTATTTTATTTAGCATATTTTTTACAACTTTTTTCTAACCAATTAGCTACACCTAAGAACCTTAAATCATCATGTTTGTCCCCTGCTAACTGAATTCCTAATGGTAAATTATTTGAACCAGTAAGTAAAGGTAATGAAATTGAAGGTACCCCCATATAAGTCCAGATAGTACAAAATTCAGGGCTGCCTGTGCTTTTTAAGCCTTTGTCAGCAACTCCTGTTGTAGCTGGGCTTAAAACTCCATGATAATCTTCAAATACTTCCTTGTAAGATTCATAACTACGTTTCATAAAATCAATTGCTTCTGCATATTCTTTTGCTGAATACTTTAATCCTCTCTCAATTGCACTTATCATTTCTTTTGAAAGTTTTTTCTTGGATTTTTTATAATAAACCTGAAAATTATTAGCCATATCAGTTTCATGAATTACCTTATGAAATTTAGGGATGTCGTCAAAATATGAAGGTGTATCAAATACTTCAATGTTTTTTTCAAAAGTTTTTATAAAAAATTCAAATGATTTTTGAGACTCTTTATCTACTTTTTTCCAACTCTTAGTTTTATAGAATATAAACTTTGGTTCAAAAAGTGGTCCTTTCTTACAAACATTTAACATTTCATCTGCCGAATAGTGAATTGTAGATGAGTCGTGCATATCTTTTTTAATCAATGTTTTTGTTAATAAAGCAATATCTTCCACTGATTTTCCAAACACTCCAATATGGTCTAATTTTTCTGATTGTCTTAAAACACCACTACGAGAAATTAACCCAAAAGATGGCTTAAAACCCACTACACCACAATAAGATGCTGGTCTTATAACGGAACCATTTGTTTGTGAACCTAATGAAAATGGAGCCATGTGTGCCGCAACAGCTGCTGCTGATCCACTTGATGATCCTCCTGGTGTTCTAGAATAATCATGAGGATTTGTTGTTCTTCCAGGATGAAAATATGCAAGTTCTGTAGTTTCAGTTTTGCCCATAATAATAGCACCTGCAATCTTAAGTAAATTTACTACTTCTGCTTCTTGAGAACCTGTCATCTTTTTTCTAAGTACTGTTCCACATTCAGTTGGCATATCTAATGTTCCAATTATATCTTTAATTGCAACTGGTAATCCATGTAATGCACCTAGTGGTTTGCCAGATTTTCTATATTCATCTGCTTCAGTGGCTTTTTCTAAAAGTTCTTTTTTATCAAAATGAGCCCATGCCTTAACATCTTTTTCAAACTTTTTAATTCTATCAATATATTGTGTACAAACTTCTACGGATGAAATTTCACCTTCTTTTAATTTTT